>DASPMK010000246.1:0-6433 GCA_035627075.1 Azospirillaceae bacterium | reverse complement strand
TTGCCCATGCCGGTGACGACCACGCGTCCCCGGATGCCGGCGATCATCGAGACGGCGCGGGCGAACGCGTCGTCAAGCTGGTCGGCCAGGGTTCGCAGGGCTTCAGCTTCCTGGCGCAGCACGCGCGCGCCGCTTTCGATGACGCAGGAATCCCGGTCATCGCGAGCAGAGCGCGCGCCGGCAACGGGGTCGAGAAGGGAGGTGGCCTGGTCGGTGGCGTCGGTCACGGAAGGCGTCACAATCTCGCGAAAGGTCCTGGCGCGGGGCATACGCGCTTCATTTCGAGTATGCCCCGGCCGTACAGGGCGGGTCAAACACCCGCGGCGTATACTGACCCCAGGTGGGGTCAGTGTGCGAAAATGTCCAATTCCGGCCAACCGGCAAGGTCCAGCTCACCGCGGGTGGGCAGGAACTGGAAACAGGCCTGGGCCAGAGGCGTGCGGTCCTCGCGCTCCAGCATCACGTCCAGCTTGGCCCGGAGGTCGTGCAGGTACAAGACGTCTGAGGCGGCGTACTTCAGCTGCTCGGGCGAAAGCTCCGGCGCCCCCCAGTCGGAGGACTGCTGCTGCTTGGAGATTTCCACGCCCAACAGGTCGCGGCACAGATCCTTCAGCCCGTGCTTGTCGGTAAAGGTGCGCACCAGCCGGGAGGCGATCTTGGTGCAGTAGACCGGTTCCACGCGGACGCCCAGATAGGCCTGGATCACCGCCACGTCGAAGCGGGCGAAATGGAACAGCTTGGTCAAATTGGGATCGGCCAGGAGGCGCTTGAGATTTGGCGCCTCATAGTGGCCGGGACGAAGTTGCACCAGATGGCAGGTGCCGTCACCGGCCGACAGCTGTACCAGGCACAGCCGGTCGCGGATGGGGTTCAACCCCATGGTTTCGGTGTCGATGGCGATGGCGTGGTCACGAGCATCGGCGGCAAGATCAAGGCCGTCGGGCAAATCGCCGTCATGAAGATCGATGGGCAAGGCCGCTTCTCCCCGGTTCGGGCGGCCTCGTCAGGGGTTCCCGATCCGGCTTGGGGCCGGATGGGGCCGGGACTGCGTAAGCCCCCGAACGACAAACGCCGCGTCTGCTTATCGAACCCCCGGAAGGGGGAACTTACGCATTCGCGGCGTATCGTATGGAATTGGTGCCCAGGAGAGGACTCGAACCTCCACGGCATTTCTGCCACTGGTACCTGAAACCAGCGCGTCTACCAATTCCGCCACCTGGGCGACGTGGGAGGGTTTCTAGTGGTCGCCGTCCTGCCTGTCAAACAGTTTTTCATCGGGGTCGAACGAATTTTCGAGGGAGCGGTTTCGCCTATCGGATACGGGGACGGGATGAGCGGCGGCTGTACGCGCGCGCCGGTTTTCTATATAAGCACCCCGTCCACATCGCCTTGGAGGCAATACGGACGCATTAAAAGGGCTCCAGGAAAGCGCGTGGGAGGATTTCATGATCGCTGGTAATCGGGTCATTACGGTGTTCGGCGGACACGGCTTCATCGGCCGCCATCTGGTGCGGCGGCTGGCCAAGACGGGCGCCATCATCAATGTCGCCTCGCGTCACCCGAGCCAGGCCGCCTTCCTGAAACCCATGGGCTCGGTCGGCCAGATCGTGCCGGTGGCGGTGGACGTCACCAACGATGAGTCGGTGGCGATGGCGCTGCGCGGCTCCGACATGGTGATCAACCTCATCGGCATTCTGTACGAGCGCGGCAAGCAGACCTTTCAGACGGTCCACGTCGAGGCGGCGGGCCGCATCGCCCGGCTGGCGAAGGCTGCCGGGGTGGAGCGCCTCGTCCACATTTCGGCCATCGGCGCCGACGCCGGTTCGCCCTCGGCCTACGCCCGCTCCAAGGCGGCCGGCGAGAAGGCGGTGCGCGCCGGCTTCCCCGGTGCCACCATCCTGCGTCCGTCGGTGCTGTTCGGGCCGGAAGACAAGTTCTTCAACAAATTCGCCGCGATGGCGGCGGTGAGTCCGGCGTTGCCGCTGATCGGCGGCGGCAAGAGCCGGTTCCAGCCGGTCTACGTCGGCGACGTCGCCGAGGCGATCATGGCGGCGCTGGCCGATGCCGGCACCGAAGGCAAGACCTTCGAGTTGGGCGGACCGCATGTCTACACCTTCAAGGAGCTGATGCGGAAGCTTCTGAAGGAGATCCACCGCGACAAGTGGCTGGTGCCGGTGCCCTGGAAGATCGCGGAGATCATGGGCTCGGTGCTGGGCGCCGTGCCATTTTTCCCGCCGATGCTGACACGGGACCAGGTCGAGCTGTTGAAGTCGGACAACGTGGTGTCGGCCGGTGCGCTGACCTTCAAGGACCTGGGTATCGCGCCGACCGCCGCCGAGGTGATCCTGCCGACCTATCTCGACCGCTTCCTGATCGGTGGCCGGCTCGCCTACCAGCAACAGGCCAAGCGGAGTTGACGACCCCCCCCATGACCGGACGTATCGAGCAACGGCTCAGGGAACTGGGCATCGAACTGCCACAGACGGCGGCTCCGGCGGGAGCCTACGTCCCCTTTATCCTGACGGGCAAGCTGGTTTTCATATCGGGACAGCTTCCGATATGGAACGGCGAGCTGCGATACAAGGGAAAGGTTGGGCAGGAATTCACCGTGGAGGAAGGCTATCAGGGCGCCCGCCTGTGCGGCCTGAACATCCTGGCGCAGGTCAAGGCCGCCACCGGCGGCGACCTGGACCGGGTGGCGCGGTGCCTGAAGCTGGGCGGCTTCGTGGCGTCCGGCCCTGACTTCTTCGACCATCCCAAGGTGCTCAACGGCGCGTCGGACCTGATGGCCCAGGTGTTCGGCGATGCCGGCAAACACGTCCGCTTCGCCGTGGGTGCTCCCGCCCTGCCGCTGGGTGTGGCGGTGGAGATTGAGTCGGTGTTCGAACTGGCGTGAGCCGGTTTCCGTCGGGCCGATCGCCTTGCCGGTTGGCCCGATATCCCCTAACTCCTTCCGGATGCGATAGGCCATCCGGAAGGTAACCATGCCCGACGGCTCCGATTCCCTCTCCGTCCGTGTCCTGACCGGTCTCGACGCCATACCGGCTGCCGAGTGGGACGCCTGTGCCGGGACGGACAACCCGTTCCTCGGCCACGCCTTCCTCAAGGCGCTGGAGGACACGGGCTGCGTCGGCGCGGGCTCCGGATGGCAGCCACTGCATCTGGCGCTGAGCGATCCCAGGGGGCGGCTCCTGGGCGCCGTGCCGCTCTACCTCAAAAGCCATTCCTACGGCGAATACGTCTTTGACCATGGCTGGGCCAACGCTTGGGCGCGGGCCGGCGGACGCTATTACCCCAAGCTTCAGGTGGCGGTGCCGTTCACGCCGGTAACCGGGCGCCGGCTGCTGATTCGCGCAGACGCGCCGGCCGGCACGGCCGAGGCGCTGATCGAGGCGCTGGAAACGGTGGCGCGGGCGCAGGGCGTGTCCTCCGTCCACGTCACCTTCCCGACCGAGGCCGAGTGGCGCCAGTTCGGCGAGGCCGGCTGGCTGCAACGGACGGGATACCAGTTCCACTGGCAAAATCGGGGCTATGCGAGCTTCGACGATTTCCTGGGCGAACTGGCCTCGCGCAAGCGCAAGGCCATCCGCAAGGAACGGCGCGAGGTGGCCGACTCGGGCGTGCGGCTGATGACCCTGACCGGTGCGGACATCGGGGTGCGGCACTGGGATGCCTTTTACCGCTTCTACATGGACACTTCGGACAGGAAATGGGGCAGCCCGTACCTGAACCGCGCCTTCTTCCACCGCTTGGGCGAGGTGCTGGGCGATCGGGTGGTGCTGGTGATGGCGGAGGACGGCGGGCGGCTGGTGGCCGGAGCCCTGAACCTGATGGGCGCCGACACGCTCTATGGTCGCAACTGGGGTTCGGCCGGCGACTACCGTCACCTGCATTTTGAGGCGTGCTATTACCGCGCCATCGACTTTGCCATCGCGCACGGGCTGAAGCGGGTCGAGGCCGGCGCCCAGGGCGAGCACAAGGTTCAGCGCGGCTACCTGCCGACTCCGACCTACAGCGTCCACTGGATCGGCGATCGGTCATTCCGCCGCGCGGTGGCCGATTTTCTCGACCGCGAGCGGGTGATGATCGACCACGAGAGGACCGAACTGATGGACGCTTCGCCGTTCCGGCAGGAAGGGTAGGGAGCCGGGGCAAGCGCCCCGGCATGTTTCACAACGTCGCGTGCCGGGCCTTGGCGCCACGCTCGATGGCGGCGGCGCACAGGCGGTCCACCTCAAGCCGGTGGCGGAGAATCTCCAGGATGCGCAACTCCTCCTGGCTCGCCTGCCCATCGGCGGCGACGATGTCGCAGGCCACCGCATAGGCCGTCTCACGCAGCTTGTGCGGCACCTTCTCCTTGATGAGATCGAGAATCTTCTCCAGCCCGTCGGGGTCGGCCAGCAGGGCGGTGCATTCCTCGGCCACCTCGGGCAGGCGCCTGATGTCGAAGTCCTTGAACACCGGCATGTAGCGGATGTTTTCGCCGATCTCCAGGAGTTCGGCGTCGGTCATGTCGGCGTCGGCCGCCGAGACGAGCACCATCGTGTAGATGAGGGCGCTGTGGTGGTCGATCATGGGGCACGCCTCCTCAGTTGCGGACGAGTCGAAAAAGATCGCGGTCCAGAAGCACGGTTTCCGACAGGGTCCGCAGATCGGACGGGTCGTTGATCAGCACCACGCGGGCGTGACGCAAGCCCTCGCGCGTGGACATGAAGCCCACGACCTCGAAAATCATGTTGTAGCAGCCGATCTTTTCGTACCGTTGGCCGATCTCGATCGCCATGGTGTGCGTGGCTCCAGTTCCTTGATGTCGACCGGCGTGTTCCGGCCACCCGGATATGTCACATCCAGGTTAAGAAAAAGGTCTATCCTGATCGGCGGCCGCCGACAACGGGCAAGGCCGCCCGCCTGTTCCAAGGAGACTCGGCGACGCGGCGTTGTCACCGATCGGGCGGGGCGTCCTAACTTCTCATTAACTATAAAAGCGCCCTTTTGGGCTTCGTGCGAATCGGAGCCGCCGAGAGGGTTTCATGACGACGTCCGCCACCGCGAGCCGCCTTTACGCCCGCGCCCTGGCCGAGGCCCGGCCCTATTGGCCGCATCTGGCCACTATTCTGGCGGTGGGGCTGGCATGGTTGCCGATCGCGCTGCTGATGCCGCTGCCGGTCAAGCTGGTGGTGGACGGCGTGCTGGGCGGCCAGCCATTGCCGGGGTGGCTGGCGGCGTTGCTGCCGGATTCCGCCGCCGAGTCGCGCGATACCTTGCTGGGCGTGGCGGCGGCCATGGGGGTGGGGCTGGCGTTCCTGTCGGGCGCCCATACCTATCTTGACTGGCTGCTGCGCGACTGGGTGGCCGAACGCATGGTGCTGGAGTTTCGGGGGCGGATGCTGTTATCGGGGCTGGCGCTCCACCCCACCAGCCACGATCGCGGCAGCCAGGAGCCGGTGCAGCGCATCACCAACGACGCCCCGGCACTGCAATGGACGGCACTCTACGGCATTATTCCGATGATCGTCGCCGGCACCTCCCTGGCCGGCGTGCTGGCGGTGGTGTCGATGCTGAGCACCAAGCTGGCGGTGGTGGCGCTGGTCACCTCGGTGCCGCTGATCGCGCTCATCCACTGGAATCAGAATCGGTTGCGCGACCGCTGGCACGGGGTGCGCGAGCAGGAGGCGGCGGCGCTGTCGGTGGTCCACGAAGCCCTGGGGGCAGGGCGGCTGGTCACCACCTTCGGGGCGGAGCGGCGCGAGGCCCATCGCTTCGTCGAGGCCGCCCGGCGCGGGCTGAAGGCGCGGACCGGGGTGATCCGGGTGGAAGGGCTCCTTGGGCTGGCACTGGGTCTGTCGACGGCGTTGGGCACCACGGCCATCCTGGTGATGGGGGTGCGCGACGTGCAGGCGGGCTTCCTGTCGGTGGGCGATCTGTTGCTGGTGATCGGCTACGTCGGCCAGCTCTATCAGCCGCTTCAGCAGATCGGCACCCACATCACCGGCCAGCAGCGGGCGCTGGTCAGCGCCGAGCGAGCCTTCGCGGTGGTTGATACCCCGCCCGCCGTGGCCGACCGTCCGGACGCCCGGCCTTTGGGCCACGCCCGCGGCGAGGTGAGCTTCGAGGGCGTGGGTTTCGGCTACGACGACCGCCAGCCGGTGCTGGCCGGCGTGTCGTTCGCCGTGCCGGCGGGCAGCCGGGTGGGCATCGTCGGTCGCACCGGATCGGGCAAGACGACGCTGGTCAATCTTCTGATTCGCCAGTTCGATCCGACCGGCGGGCGCATCCGGCTCGACGGCGTGGACATGCGCGACTGGCGGCTGGCCGACCTGCGCCGCCAGTTCGCCGTGGTGTCGCAGGAGCCGGTGCTGTTCTCCACCACCATCCGTGACAACATCGCCTACGCCGATCCCGGCGCCTCGTTCGAGCGCGTCGTCGCGGCGGC
>DASPMK010000245.1:0-2139 GCA_035627075.1 Azospirillaceae bacterium | reverse complement strand
AAGCCTTACATGCCGATCAGCACGTTGCGCGCCGCCGCCAGCTATCCCGCGGCGGAAGGGGCGTTCGCCGACGCCGATCTCCAGAGCGCGCTGATCGATTGCGGGCTGGCCGCCTTCGCCGACAATCTGGACGAGTCCGATCACTGGGCGCGACGGCTGTCGCCGGGCGAGCAGCAACGCGTCGCCTTTGCCCGTGTGTTGCTGCATAAGCCCGACTGGCTGTTCCTGGACGAGGCGACCTCGGCGCTCGACCCCGAGACGGAGGAGAGGCTCTACCGGCTCCTGCGTGAACGGCTGCCGGGCATCACGGTGCTGAGCATCGGCCACCGGCTGTCGTTGGTGGCCTTTCACAGCCGCCGCGTGGCGGTGCGCCGTGACGGGGCGGGCATCGGCCGGTTGGAGGAGGTGGCCGTCTAGCGGAACGCAACCGGCCGCTTTCGACGAGGAAGCAAGGCTCATCCCTCTCAAGCGGTATGCCGTCATGGATACAACGCCGGAGGCGGTGTCCGATCGTATCGCCTGGATGGCCGCCCACCATTTCCAGGCGCCGATGGCGATGGTCAATTTCATCGACGAGGGGCGCCAGTGGTTCAAGGCGGCCTATGGACTCGACATTCGTGAAACCAGTCGCGACGTGGCCTTCTGCCATCATACCAGTTTCAAAAAGTTCTGACCGCCGATCAGAAGTTTCTGAAACTGGTATCAGCCGTTTTCTGATCGGCCTGGAAGGGCGGCGCGCCTCCCGCGCCTTACCGGGAGGCGCTGATGATGGCGTTACCCCGACACCGGGGCGGTGAGGCGGAAGCTGTCGCGGTCGGATGCCCGGTCGAACCATGCCAGCAGCTTCGGATGGCCCTGGCGCCAGTCCTCCGCCTTGTAGCGCAGGTCGAGGTAGCCGAGCGCGGCCATGATGGCCAGCGTGCCGATGGTCGGCTGGGCGGCGGCAAGGCCATCGGCCTCGGCTTCCAGCGCCTCGACCGCGCGGGCGACCGCCGCCTTCTGCCGCTCGATCCACGACGGCGACCGCTCGCCCTCCGACCGCATGCTTTCCTTCAGGCGCAGCACCGCCGCGTCGCACATGCCGTCGGCCAGCGCCATCTGGCGCAACGCCGTCCAGCGCGCCGGCCCCATCGCCGGGAAAAGGTGGACGCCCCGGTTCAGGCTGTCGAGATATTCGCAGATCACCGGGCTGTCGTAGAGGCAGGTGTCGTCCTCCAGCACCAGCGCCGGCACCTTCGACAGGGGATTGTGCGCCAGATGATCGGGCTTGGACGCCCAGGCGTCGGTCGGCAGGGTCTCGACCCGGTCGGCCACGCCCGCCTCGATCGCGACCATCATCACCTTGCGCACGAACGGCGAGGTGGGGCTGTGGTGGAGTTTCATCATGGCAGGATTTATCCCTTGAAGTGGTCCTTGCGGCGACGAATCTCGCCGAACACGCTGACGGGGCTGGCGCCCGCCATGCCGATCCCGGCCTGAAGCCGCGGATCGTCGGCGCGCAGGAACGGGTTGATCTCCCGCTCAGCACCGATGGTGGTGGGAATGGTGGGCTTGCCCTCGGCGCGCAGATCCGCCGCCGTGTCGGCGTACCCCGCCAGTTCCTCGTTCTTGGGATCGATGGTCAGGGCGAAGCGGACGTTGGACAGGGTGTATTCGTGCCCGCAATAGACGCGGGTATGGCCGGGCAGGCCGCGCAGCCGCTTCAAGCTGTCCCACATCTGCTGGGCCGTGCCCTCGAACAGCCGGCCGCAGCCCGCCGCGAACAGGGTATCGCCGGTGAACACCGCTTCGGCCTCGGGGAACCAGTAAGCAAGGTGGCCCAGGGTGTGGCCGGGCGTGCCCAGTACGCGCACCGTCTGGCCGCCGAACTCGAAGTGGTCGCCATCGGCCGCCGCCTGGGTCAGCATCGGAATTTGCTGGGCGTTGGCGCGCGGGGCGACCACCGCCGCGCCATAGCGTTTCTTAAGCTCGGCGTTGCCGTCGATGTGATCGGCGTGGTGATGGGTGTTGAAGATGTGGGTGAGTTTGAGGTCGTGCGCCTCCAGCGCCGCGATCACTGGAGCAGCGTCGGCCGGATCGACCACGCCGACCGCGTCGTTGTCGCGCAACAGATAAACGTAGTTGTCGGTCAGCGCGGGG
>DASPMK010000244.1:0-3594 GCA_035627075.1 Azospirillaceae bacterium | reverse complement strand
AAGCTGTACGCCCGGCCGCGCGCTTGCCAGGCGTCTACCGCCCTGATGCCTGTGGCGGCCAGAAGTGCCAGGGCCAGGACGCCGACCAGAACGGGGAGGAGAACGCGAATCTTCATGGGCGAGCCTGAGGCATCGGTGCTTCCGCGAATTGGCGCAGGCGCACGGAAAATATGGACCAACACATATCACTCGAATACAAGTTAAAGAACAGATGATTATATCGAGGTTGCGTCCTTATTAGCGGGCTTGGGGGAATTCCCCCTCCCAGCCTCCGGACGCAGGGGAGACGGCATGGATACGGTTGATCGCGCCGCCCTCTCGGAGGACTTGCTGGCCGAGTTCGCCGGGGTATACGCCGAATACCGCGCCCGACTGGACGAAATGGTCGCCCGGGCCGTCGGCGGCTGGCGCGAGGTCAGCACCGAAGGCGAGTGGGACGGCGGCAAGCGGGCGCGGCTTGAGCCGGTGCTGGCGCTGGTTCACCGGATCACCGGCTCGGCCGGCACCTTCGGCTATCCCGCCGTCTCCGGCGCCGCGGCCCCCCTGGAAATCCTGCTGCGCGACATGGTCGAGGGCACGGTGGCGGTGGACGACACGCTGCGGGGCCACGCCGACCGTTTCGTCGATCATCTGGCAGCGGTCTGGGCCCGCGACCGGAGCCGGGTGTCGCCGCTGGCGGCGCTGATGGGGGATGTCGGTCCCAAAGCCGCCGACTCCGCCGATGGCGAGGACCGCCGCCGGGTCTTCCTGGTGGACGACGATTCGCAACTGGCCGAAAGCCTGGCGCATCAGGTCGCCCAGTTCGGCTACGAGGTATCGACCTTCCAGACCATAGAGGCCGCCGCCGAGGCCGCGCGCCGCACACCGCCGGCGGCGGCGATAATCGACTTGATGTTCCCGGAAGGCGATACGGCCGGCGCCGACCTCGCTTTCCGTCTGGGCGGCGAGGTGCCGGCCATCACCGTCACGTCGCGTACCGATTTCACGGCGCGACTGGCGGCGGTGCGGGCAGGGTGCGCGGCCTACCTGATCAAGCCGGTCGATATCCATGACCTGATCGACTGGCTCGACGATCTGACGGGGCGGCGCGTCGAACAGCGCTTTCGCGTGCTGATCGTCGACGACGACACCACGCTGGCCGAAACCTACGCGCTGGCGCTGAAGGCCGCCGGGTTGCAGCCCATGGTGCTGGCCGGACCGCAGCACATCCTGGAGGTGCTGGCCGATGTCCAGCCGGACCTGATCTTGATGGACATCTATATGCCGGACTGCACCGGCATCGAACTGGCGCGCGTGGTGCGCCAGCACCGCCAGTATCTCGGCATTCCCATCGTCTTCCTGTCGGTGGAGGGCGACATGTCACGCCAACTGGCCGCCCTTCAGCCGGGCGGAGACGATTTCCTGACCAAGCCGATCCATCCCGACCATCTGGTCAAGGCGGTGGTGGCGCGGGCCGAGCGGGCGCGGGCTTTGCGCATGGTGATGGAAACCGACAGCCTGACCGGCCTGCTGAACCACGCCCGCACCAAGGCGCGGCTGGCGGCCGAGGTGATGCGCGCGGCGCGCCAGAAAACGGCGCTCAGCTTCGCCATCATCGACCTCGACCATTTCAAGAAGGTCAACGACGTCCACGGCCACCTCGCCGGCGACCGGGTGCTGAAGGCGCTGTCCCATCTGCTGATCCGCCGTCTGCGCCGCACCGACGTCATCGGCCGCTACGGCGGCGAGGAGTTCGCGGTTATTTTCACCGACACCGAGGCGGCGGCGGCGGCCGAGGTTCTGGAAGGGGTGCGTCACGCCTTCGAGCAGGTGCGTCACGGCGAGCGTGGGCGGGAGTTCCATGTGACCCTGTCGTGCGGCATCGCCGGCTTCGCCGGCCAGTCGGACTCCGACAGCCTCATCGCCAAGGCCGACGCGGCGCTCTATCGCGCCAAGGCCGAGGGACGAAACCGGGTGATCCGCGCCGGAGGGTGAGGGGCCTCAACCGCCGCTCCCCCGCCGCAGCCGCCGCGTCCAATCGGCCAAGGCCGTGAGCAGGCGGGTGATCATCTCGCGGGTCTTGGCGTCGGTAAGATTGCCTTCGGCGTCGAACTTCGTGCCGCAGTTGCTGATCATCACCTCGGGTTTGTTGACGGGCAGGGCGTTCAGGAACACCAGCGACTGGCGCAGGTGATATTGCATGCGCGCCGTGCCCAGCATGCCGGGCGAGGCCCCCATGATCGCCACCGGTTTGCCGTCGAACGGCGGGTTGGGCGGCCGCGACGCCCAGTCGATGGCGTTCTTCAGCACGCCGGGCATGGAGTAGTTGTACTCCGGGCTGACGAACAGGACGGCGTCGCTCGCCGCCAGCCGGTCGCGAAAGCGTTGAACGGGATCGGGCAGTCCCTGTTCGCGGACATCTTCGTTGTAGAGTGGGATGGCGGCGATGTCGAAGACCTCGATCGTCACCCCTTCCGGGCACAGGTGGATGGCGGCGTTGAGCGCGGCGGTGTTGTAGGAGCCTTTGCGCAGACTGCCGGAGATGCCCAGGATGCGGACGGAATCAGCCATGCGGTCACTCTAGCGGGCATAGACGCAGGCCAACTCGGCCTCCGCCAGGATGTAGGGATGGGACACCGTTTCGACCTCCAGGCATGTGGCGCCCGAAGCGACCGGCAGCGTCGGGATGCGCAATGCGCAGACATGGAAGATATAGCGGTGCTCGGCCCCATCGGGCGGGCAGGGGCCGACGTAGCCGGGAAGATCGGCGCTGTTGATCGCCTGATGCAGCGCGTCGGCGGTGATGCTTTCCTTGCCGTAGCCGGCTTTCAGCTCGCGCCAGTGGCCGGGAATGTCGTAGATGGCCCAGAGATGGAAAATGTTCCCGTCGGGCGCGTCGGGGCTGTTGCAGAAGACGAGGAAACTCTGGGTCCTGTCGGGAACATTCGACCAGTGGAGCGGCGGCGACACGTCCTCGCCGTCGCAGGTGTACCGGCGCGGCAAAGTGGCGCCGGGCTCGAAGGCCGGACTCATGAGATGCAGGGCCATGGGCTGTCCTCTCGCGTTTCAGACCCGTCCTGGACGTGGGAACCCCTGGTGGCTTGCTTGGTTCCCGGCTCTTCGGCGTGCGAAGGAAGCGGTATCACTCCGCCGCCGCCCGCGCCGCCCCTTCGCCCAGAAGGCCCTTGAGGTCCGCCTCGTCCAGGGTTTCCTTTTCCAGAAGACGCGCCGCCGTGCGCTCCAGATCGGCCTGGCGTGCCTGGAGGATGGACAAAGCCTTGCGGTAGGCGCCGTCGACGATGTCCTTCACCGCCCGGTCGATCTCGCGCGCCGTCTCGTCGGAATAGCGGCGCGGCTGCCAGTCGGGGATGGGGAGGCCCGAGGCGGTCGGGCGCTCGCTGTCGTAGGAGACATGGCCCAACGCCCCGACCATGCCGTAGCGCGTGACCATGGAGCGCGCGATTTCCGTCACCTTGGCCAGATCGTCCGCCGCGCCGGTGGACAGGTGGCCGAACACCAGCTCCTCCGCCGCCCGGCCGCCCAGCAACACCGCCATCTTGTTCTCCAGCTCCTCGGCGGTCATCAGGAAGCGGTCCTCGGTCGGGCGCTGGATGG
>DASPMK010000243.1:0-7017 GCA_035627075.1 Azospirillaceae bacterium | reverse complement strand
ACCTGCTCGGCCAAGCACCTGCCGGGCTTCAAGGAGAAGGCCGGCGAGTTCAAGGCCAAGGGCTATGACCTTGTCTGCACGGCGGTGAACGATCCCTTCGTGATGAAGGCCTGGGGCAAGGACCAGGGCGTGGCCGGCGAGGTCTTCCTGCTGCCCGACGGCAACGCCGCTTTCGCCAAGGCGCTGGACCTGACCCAGGACCTGTCCGGGCCGAACCTGGGCGAGCGCGGCCAGCGTTTCGCGCTGGTCGCCGAGGACGGCAAGGTCACCAAGCTCGCTGTCGAAGCCGCCGGCGCCTTCGAGGTGTCCTCGGCCGAGGCGATTTTGAAGGAAATTGCCTGATTGCGGTTCCGCCAGGGGGCAGTAAGCGCCCCCTGGTGCCCGTGACGGGCGAGAAAATCCGTGCTATATTCTCTTGCATGCGTGGGAGACGCCGGTATGGATGACGAAGCCAAAAGCCTGTTGGGCAAGCTGGTCGAACTGATTGAGCGACAAAACGATCGTTTCGATCGGCTGGAAGAACGGATGGATACCGGCTTCGCGACGGTCACCCAGCGTATGGACGGGCTTGAAGGCCGGATGGACGGGCTTGAAGGCCGGATGGGCCGCTTGGAGACGCGGGTCGAAACCGGCTTTGCCGAGGGGGATCGCCGTTTCGACCGGCTTGAGGCGAAGGTCGATGCCAACGCCGAAAAGATGGCGGAAGTCGTCCAGTCGGATCGTCGGCGCATCGATGAAGTGCGCGGCGGGCTCGATGTGTTGGGCAAGCGGTTCGACGCCCTGGTGGTTCCGAAAGCCGCCGCCGAATAGCTTCTATCGCTTCCGGTTCTCCTCCACCCCCTGGCGCGCCAACACATCGGCGCGTTCGTTTTCGGGATGGCCGGCGTGGCCACGCACCCAGTGGAACTCCACCTCGTGGACGCGGCGCAGGTCGTCGAGACGCTTCCACAGGTCGTCGTTCTTCACCGGCTTCCTGTCGGCGGTCTTCCAGCCGTTCTTCTTCCAGCCGTGAATCCACTTGGTGATGCCGTCGCGCAGGTACTGGCTGTCGGAATAAAGCCGCGCCTTCACTGGCCGCTTCAACGCCTCCAGCGCCTGGATGGCGGCCAGCAGTTCCATGCGGTTGTTGGTGGTGACCGGCTCGCCGCCCCACAATTCCTTCTCGCTGCCGCCGTAGCGCAGGATGGCGCCCCAGCCACCGGGGCCGGGGTTGCCGCTGCACGCACCGTCGGTGAAGATATCCACCGCCTGGGTTTCTTCGTCGGTCATGGTCAAACCTGGAAATCCGCGCCATCGTCGAGCGCGTAGTCGGTGAGGCTGCGGGCCTGCTGGTGGAAGCGCAGCTTGCGGAAATACTCCAGCGGGTCCTTGGGCTTGACGTAGGCGCCCGTCGGCTGGTTCAGCCAGTCGTAAAGCCGTGTCAGCAAAAAGCGCATGGCGCTGCCGCGCGCCAAGAGCGGCAGGGCGTCCAGCTCGGCGTCCGACAGCGGCCGCACCTTGCGGTAGCTCGACAGCATCATCCGCGCCTTGGTGGTGTTGAACGAGCCGTCGGGCTCGAAGCACCAGGCGTTCAGGCAGATCGCCACGTCGTAGGCGAAGCTGTCGGTGCAGGCGAAATAAAAATCGATCAGCCCCGACAGCCGCTCGCCCTGGAAGAACACGTTGTCCGGGAACAGGTCGGCATGGATCACGCCGCGCGGCAGGTCGGCGGGCCAGCACGCCTCCATCTCGGCCAGTTCCTCCGCGAGCGCCTGGCCGAGGCCCGGGCGCACCTCGTCGGCGCGGTCGCGGCAGGCCTCGAACAGCGGCCGCCAGCCGTTCACCGACAGGCTGTTGGCCCGCGTCATGGTGAAATCGGAACCGGCCAGATGCACCGCCGCCAGCGCCCCGCCCAGTTCCGCGCAATGTTGCGGCAGGATGCGGCGCGGCCACATGCCTTTGAGGAAGGTCACGATCACCGCCGGTCGGCCGCACAGCTCGCGCAGGGCCTGTCCGTCGGTGCCCTGAACCGGCAACGGACAGGCGATGCCTTTGCCCGCCAGATGTTCCATCAGGCTCAGGAAGAACGGCAGGTCCTCACGCCTTGTACGCTTTTCATAGAGCGTCAGGATGTAGGGGCCGGTTTCCGTGACCAGGAGGAAGTTGGAATTCTCCACCCCTTCGGCGATGCCCTTGCAGGATAGCAACGCGCCCAGATTGTATTGGGCTATGAAGGCGGTGAGATCTTCGTCGGAGACTTCGGTGTAAACGGCCATGGTGAGTGGCAACTAGCCCTTTTCCGCCGCCCGGTCAACGGTGCGCCGAGCGGGCCGGCGGAAAAATGCCGGCTTGCGCCGGGAGGCGCGGCACCCTAGCCTGGAGCCGAACTACCGGGAGATGAAAACCATGACGGAAGCCGAACAGGCCAAGGTTGCGCTGGACGAAATCGGCAAGGCCTGGGCGACCTGCCGCGAGATCGGGGTGAGCGAGCATGTGCTGCGCACTGCCACGCTGACCGCCGCCATCGCCAACTTCGTGGGCGACGCCGGCGAAGAGGTGACAGCCCAGATCATGGGGCTGCTGCCCGAAAAGATCCGCAACGGCGATTTCTCCCCGGTGGCCCCCGCCGGCAAGCCGGCCGGTGGCCATGACCATGGCGGCGGCTGCGGCTGCGGCCACGACCATTGAGGTCGCGCCGGGGCGCCGCCGTCACTTGACGGTGGCGGCCTTCATCGCCTTCCAGTCGAACTTGCGGGCCAGCGCCATGGCCTCCTCCTCCGGGAGGTTCTCGAAGGTGAAGGCGAACAGCGACCCTTTGCCCAGCATCACCAGCACCGTGCCGGCCTTGTCGGCGAAGGTGTAGCTGTGGGTGACGGGGAAGCCGTCCATTTCCTCCGTCGTGATCCGCTCCTCGGTCGTTTCGAACTTCATGGTGTTGAGCCCCGAACTGGCGGCGATCTGGGCCTCGGCCGGGGCGCCGGTCATGATCTGGGCATGGACGCCCTTGTCGCCCTGCTCGTAGTCGCGCTGGGCGGTGGTCATCGTCTGTCCGGAAATCTCCATGCTGGAGCCATCGGCACGCTCGGCCTGCCAGCCCGGCAGATCGACCAGCAGCGGCATCAGCTGGCGGAAGCCCTCGGCGGCGCCGGCCGGGGACGCGAGCAGGACCAGGCAGGCCAGTGCGGCTGCCGAAGCCGCGGGCCACGCACGGCAAAGACCGGAAAACATCGGACTTTCCTTCCGGGAAAAGGGATGGATGGGTGCGGGGATTATAACCCCGGTTTCACGCCGCGCCACCTTTCTCTCGTATTGGTCGTGCCCTGCGTCCGGGGGAACCCTTCCGGCCGGCAGCGTCAGCCCTCCAGCGCCTTGGGCAGCTTGAACACCAGATGTTCGCGGGCGGTGACGACCTCCTCCACCGTTACGGCGTAGCGGGCGCGGGCGGAGGATATCACCTCCTCCACCAGCACCTCGGGGGCCGAGGCGCCGGCGGTGATGCCCAGGGTGGCGATGCCGTCCAGCGCGGTCCAGTCGATGTCGGCGGCGCGCTCCACCAGCGCGGCGCGCGCGCAGCCCTGGCGCTTGGCGACCTCGACCAGGCGCTTGGAGTTGGACGACGTCGGGCTGCCCAGCACCAGGATGGCGTCGGCGCGGGTCGCGATCGCCTTCACCGCCTGCTGGCGGTTGGTGGTGGCATAGCAGATGTCCTCCTTGCGCGGGGCGGTGATGGCGGGAAAGCGCCGCTGCAAGGCTGCCAGGATGTCGGCCGTCTCGTCCACCGACAAGGTGGTCTGGGTCGCGTGGGCGAGGTTTCGCGGATCACGCACCTCGATCCGCTCCACGTCCTCCACCGTCTCCACCAGCACCACCGCGCCGTCGGGCAGCTGGCCCATGGTGCCGATCACCTCCGGGTGGCCGGCGTGGCCGATCAGGATCACCTGCCGGCCATCGGTGTAATGGCGCTCCGCCTCGCGGTGGACCTTGCCGACCAGCGGACAGGTCGCGTCGAGATAGAGCATGCGGCGCCGCTCGGCCTCGGCCGGGACGCTCTTGGGCACGCCGTGGGCGGAGAAGATCACCGGCCGGTCGTCCGGCACCTTGTCCAGTTCGTCGACAAACACCGCCCCCTTGGCCTCCAGGCTTTCCACGACGAAGCGGTTATGGACAATCTCGTGGCGGACGTAGACCGGGGCGCCGAAGCGCGCCAGCGCCTTTTCCACGATCTGGATGGCGCGGTCGACGCCGGCGCAAAAGCCGCGCGGGGCGGTGAGAAGGATGGTCAGGGGCGGCAAGGTCATGCGATCGATGCCTTTCGGCTGGGGGGCCCCGCAAGGGCGCGGTCTTGTGCGGGCGGATGGCGTCCACTAAAGTCGCCGGCACGAAAAGCACATCCGGACCACCTCCGCAACCACGATAAAGGCCCTGTCGATGCACATCCGTCCCGACCATCATGTAGGCTCGCTCACCCTCCGTGGCATGGGGGTGTTGCTGGCGGTGGGGCTGTTGGCCGGTTGTTCCAGCGTGTCCGACGTCGGCTCGTCCCTGGGGCTGACCGGCGGGGGCGAGGAGCCGGCCGGGCGCGGCTGCCCCAAGGTGGCCATCGTGCGCGATGCGGCGGCCGTCACCCAGTTCCGCCCGGGCAAGGGCCGCGACCTGACCGACGTGGTCAGCCACGCCGAGCTGGCGGACTTCAAGGGCGGCTGCGAATACGCCAAGGACGGCGTGACGGTGGACTTCGATCTGAGGCTGGTGGCCGATCGCGGGCCGGCGCTTCAGGGCAATCAGGCCAGCTACCGCTACTTCGTCGCCATCACCCAGCCGGACCGCACCGTCGCCGCGAAGCGGGAGTTCGAAACCACCGTGGCTTTCGAGGCGGGGGCTACCCGTGCCGGCAGTACGGAATCACTGGCCCAGACCATCCCGCTGCCCCAGGGGCAGGACGCCGGCGGCTGGGAGGTTCTGCTGGGCTTCCAGCTGACGCCGGAAGAGCTGGACTACAACCGTCGCCAGATCGCCAAGCGGTAATCCTATCGCGCCACCGCCAGCAGCAGTGGCAGAGTCGCCAGCGACAGAGCGGTGGACAGCGCGATGGCCGCCGCCACCTCTTCGGCGGGGCCGGCGTATTTCAGGGCGAACAGGTAACTGAACACCGCCACCGGCATGGCGCACTGGATCACCAGTGTGCCGCCGGCCACGGGATCGAGGCGCAAGGCCCAGGCCACCGCCAGCCCCACCGTCACGCCCAGGCCCAGGCGCAGCACCGCCAGCACCAGCGAGCGGGCGAGTGCCTGCACGCGAAAGCGGGTCAAGGACGCTCCCATCAGCAGCAGCATCAGCGGCACGGCGATGCCGGCGATCAGGCGAAGGAGGTCGGCCAGCCACGGCGGCAGGCGCGTGCCGGTGCCGACCAATGCCAGAGCCAGGAGCATGGCGTAGAGCGCCGGGGTGGCAAACAGCGGGCGCAGGGAGCGCTGGCCGGAGGCCAGCCACATTCCCACGGTGAAATGCCCGATCTGCACCAGCGTCGAAATGGCGATGCCGTAGACTGCCCCTTCCGGCCCGAAGGCGACGGCGACGATGGGCAGGCCCATGTTGCCGGTGTTGGGCATCATCAGGGCGGGCAGGAACGGCCGCACCGGCCAGCGCAGCAGCTTGAGCGCCAGGGCGCCCAGCGCCGCCAGGGCGGCCAGGGCCAAAGCGCCGGCCGCCAGCGTTTGGCCCAGCGCCGCCGGAGCGATGTCGGCGCGGCTGAGCGAGGACAGCAGCAGCGCCGGGGCGCCCAGATTCGCCACCAGGGCCGACAGGGTGGCCGTATCGAACGGCTGGCGCGCCTTCACCCAGATGAAGCCGAGGGCGATCGAGGCGAAAACCGGCAGGATGACATCGAACAGAGAAGGCATCATCGCTTGGTTGGTGAGAGTTCTATGCCGTGCCTCGACACCATGGCCGATTGACCCGCCGTGCCGCACCTCTTACTTTGAAACCATCATGCCGACGATCCCTGGCGGGAGAGACCGGCGGGAGCCCGCTCCCGTTGGCGCCGAAGGAGCAAACGCCCCGGAAACTCTCAGGCAAAAGGACCGCGAGGGGTAGGCACATCTGGAAAGCAGGCGGCGGGCGTCATGTTCCGTCGCCTCACCGAAGGAGTAAGTCGCCCGGTCAGCTTGTGACCGGGCGGTGAATCTCTCAGGGTCCGCGACAGAGGGGGCGACACCGTGCCTGATTGGGGCGCGATCGCCTAACCCATGTCGGAGGACCGACCGGATGTCCGAGGCCCAATACGCCGATCTGAAGAAAACGCCGCTGCACGCCCTGCACGTCGAGTTGGGCGCCCGCATGGTGCCGTTCGCCGGCTACGACATGCCGGTGCAGTATCCCGCCGGCATCCTGACCGAGCACCGGCACACCCGCGAGAAGGCGGGGCTGTTCGACGTGTCGCACATGGGGCAGGTGCGGCTGACCGGCGAGGGCCGTGTCCTGGCGCTGGAATCGCTGGTGCCGGGCGACATCGCGGCGCTGAAGCCGGGGCGGATGCGCTACACCCTGTTCACCAACGAAGCCGGCGGCATCCTCGACGACCTGATGGTCACCAACCGGGGCGACCACCTGTTCCTGGTGGTCAACGCTTCGCGCAAGCATGAGGACGTCGCCCACATGGAGGGCCATGGTCTGGCGGTTGAATCGCTGGACGACCGGGCGCTGCTGGCGCTGCAAGGGCCGGCGGCGTCGGCCGTGCTGGCGCGCTTCGTGCCGGAGGCGGCGACCATGCCGTTCATGTCGGCGCTGGACGGGGCCATCAAGGGCATGCCGGCGATCCTCACCCGGTCGGGCTATACCGGCGAGGACGGCTACGAGATTTCCGTGGCGGCCCAGGATGCCGAGGCGGTGGCGCGGCTGCTGCTGGCCGAACCGGAGGTGGCGCCGGTCGGGCTGGGGGCGCGGGATTCCCTGCGGCTGGAGGCGGGGCTTTGCCTTTACGGCCACGATATCGATGAAAACACCACCGTCATTGAAGCCGATCTGGCCTGGACCCTGGGC
>DASPMK010000242.1:0-6683 GCA_035627075.1 Azospirillaceae bacterium | reverse complement strand
TCCAGGGTTTCCGCCACGTCGAAGGGCGCGCGGTCGATGGTGAGCTTACCCGCCTCCAACTTGGAAAAGTCGAGAATGTCGTTGATGATGGCGAGCAGCGCCTGACCGGCTTGACGCAGCTGGCCGGCATAATGGCGCTGTTCGTCGGTGGTGGCGAGGTCATGCAGGAAAGTGGCGTAGCCGATGATGCCGCTCATCGGCGTGCGAATTTCATGGCTCATCGATGCCAGGAAGTCGGCCTTGATGGTGGCGGCCCGTTCCGCCTCCAGCTTGGCCGCGAGGAGTTGACGCTCGGCCTCCTTGCGCTCGGAAACGCCGAGGACGAGACCCGTGACCCGCAGAGGCTCCTCGGTGTCGGAGTAGGCCACACGCCCGGCGATGCCGAGCCACTGCCCCCCCCCTTCGGTCCGGCGGACCCGGTACTCGGCGTAAAGGGTGGTGGAGCGGCTGTCGAAGGCGTGGCGGACGGCGTCCTCCCATACTCCCCGGTCTTCGAGATGAACAAGCCGCACCCAATCTTCGAAACGCTCCGGTCCCTGGGCGGGATCAATAGCGTGGAGCCGGCAGCATTCCGGCGACCATTCCAGCCGTTCGCCCGTGATGTCCCAGTCCCAGATGCCGGCGTTGGCTCCTGCCAGGGCGAACCGTAGCCGCTCCTCGCTGGCGGCAAGCTTGAGCCGCTCGGTCGCCAGCCCCCGCTCGCGCCGGGCGCGGCGGTGGATTTCCAGCGCCAGAAAGCCGATGAGGCCGACCAGGAGGGTTGTGACCCCGCCCGTTACCAGGAAAATCCACTCGGCCGACCGGCGCGGCGTCTCCAGGATGTCGTCGGCCGACTTGCCCACTACGACGATCAGCGGATAGCCGCGCACAATCCGGTACGCCCGCACCCGTTCGATACCGTCGATCGAACTCCGGGAGGTGTAAGTGCCGATAGGCGACTTCTCGATATGCTTGAAAAGAGCCGAATCGAGGATCGACTCTCCCAACCCCTGTCCGGCGGCTTCCGCCACGCTGACGGCACGGGCGCGAACGATACCGTCGGTGCCGACCAGCGTGGTGTTGCCGCCCTGCCCGACGTCGATCGATCCATAAAGCCGAGTCAGCGCATCGGGGTCGATAGAGGCGACCACCACGCCGGCAAAAGCGCCGCCGGGAGCGTTGAGCCGCCGGGACAGCTGGATCGTCCAGCGGCCGGAGACGCGACCCAGAACCGGCTTGGCGATGAACAGCGCTCCCTGGTCGTGGTCGACGTGAACGCGGAAATGCTCACGATCGGTCAGATCCACCGGCTTGGGCGACGGGTCGAGACTGGAGGCTGCCAGCCGGCCGTCCGCCCCGATAAGGGCCAATTGCAAGGCCAGCCCGGGCTGCAACGGCGAGCGCCGGATCCAGTGTTCGAGATTGAAGCTGGAAGGTCCGCGCTCGAAATCGGCCTTCAGGAACAGCATCATCTGATCGACGATGTCCAGCGTGCGGACAGCCTGTTCCTCGAACGCTATGGCGAGGTTGCCGACGTCCTGGCGCGCCTGCGCCACCGCGGCGTCGCGCTGCTGGCCAACCACACCCAGCACCGCCGCCCACATCACGCCGATAAGGCACATCCCCACCAGGATAACGGCATTACGGACCCTGACATTCCGATGTGTCAACTCGACAGAAAAGGGCTCGTCCGCGGCATTTGACATGGGACATTTCCGGAAAAGGTTCCTTTTCTTCACCGGAAACGGTTAATTTAGCATGAACTTACTTCCAAACCCGACCGATTCATCAAGCGGCCAGCGCCGATGGCCGCACGGCATCCAGGGTGCGCCGGAGCGATACACGCACCAGCAGAAGCGCCACATCCTCGACCGACACGCCATCGGAGCGCATGACCAGTTCGATGATGGGATCGGTCAGCATCTCGTCGATACGCGGCTCGGGGCGGCCGGTGTATGGATCGGCGGTCATCGTCACACCTCGCGGGATAAAAGGTCGCAACCTCTCTTGATGAGAGGACCTTAAGCCCACGGTTTTGCCAGGCTGTGAAGCGGATGTGAAAAAGTTATAAATTCGAGAGTCCCCGTCTTCAGAGCCTGTCCGAGACGATGCTCAACGCTATCGGGGTCTTTACATCACACCGTGGTCATGGCCGGACTTGATTCGGTTCTCCCCGTGCCGCGACCACTCCGCGGCCCGGCGTCAAATACGCGGGACAAGCCCGCGCAGGACGACATAAAGCAACCTCCTGATAGGGCGGTGATTGTTCCCGGACAGGCTCTCATACCAAGGGTGGTTGATGGCTTTCATCAACAACTTTTGGCTCAAACCCGACAGCACAGTGCGGAGCAATGTGCTGTCGCTATGACGTCCAGGCCGCCGCCAAGGATGCTCACCCCGCCCTCGCCGGAACGCGCCCGGCGAGCCGGCACACGGTGGCGATCAGGTCCGCCCGGCGTACCGGCTTGGCGAGGTGCGCGTCGCATCCCGCCGCCAACGCCGCCTCCACGTCGCTGGCATAGGCGTGGGTGGTCAGCGCCAGGATGGGAGTGGGCGCGCGGCCCTGCTGGCGCTCCCAGGCGCGGATGGCGCGGGTGGCCGCGTACCCGTCCACCACCGGCATCTGCACGTCCATCAGCACAAGGTCGTAGAAGCCGTCCTTGAAGATGGCAACCGCCCGCTCGCCGTCCTCGGCCTCGTCGATGCGACAGTGAAGCGGCTTCAGATATGTCTGAACGACGACCCGGTTGTATTCGGTGTCCTCGACCAGCAGAATGCGCCAGCCCCCCTCCCCGGCGGGTGGCAGGGGCGCCGGCGCAAGCGGAGCCGTCTGGTCCCCGGCGACCGGCAGCGCCAGGGTGATGGTAAGGATGCTGCCCGCCCCCGGCCGGCTGCTAACGCGGATGACGCCGCCCATCAGTTCCACCAGATGACGGGCGATGTTGAGTCCGAGGCCGGCGCCGCCATAACGCCGGGTGATGGAGGAGTCGGCCTGGGTGAAGCGTTCGAAGACGCGCTCCCGCATCTCCGGCGCGATGCCGATGCCGGTGTCGGCCACGGTGATGCGGACCGTCGCCAAGCTCCCCCGCACGGCACCGCCGGTGGTGTGAAGCCGCTCGGCCGTTACCGTGACACCGCCCGTCTTGGTAAACTTGACGGCGTTGCCGATGAGGTTGACCAGAGCTTGCCGTAGACGGACCGCGTCCCCCACCAACAGCGAAGGCAGGTCGGCCGCGATGACGCAATCGAAAGCCAGCCCTTTCTTACCGGCTTGCGGCGCGAAAAGGCCGCCCGTCTGTCGGACCAGTTGGGCGGGGTCGAATGGCGCGTGTTCGAGAGTGACGCCGTTGTCGATGGCCGGGAGGTCCAAAAGCTGGTTGATCTGCGCCAGAAGATCATCGGATGCCGAGGCCAGGAGAGCGACGCTCGCTTCCTGGTCGGGGACCAGCGTCGTTTCCCGCAGGGTGTCGACGGCGCCGATGATGGCGTTCATCGGCGTGCGCAGTTCGTGGCTCATGATGGCGAGGAAGTCGCTCTTGGTCCGGGAGGCGGTTTCCGCCCGCTCGGTGGCGAGCCGAATTTTAGCCTCGGTGGCGCGAAGCGCCTCCTCCAGCGCCGAACGCGTTTCCGCCTCCCGCCGCATGCCCCGCAAGGCCACGGTCGTAAGCCCTCCCAGCGGAAGCAATGCCGCGACTACCAGAATGGCCGTGTCCACGGCGTGCCGCCACGCCGCGGACAATGCATCCTCCCGCGACAGCCCGGCCACGACCACCAGGGGGTAGCCTTCCAAGTGCCGGTGGGCGAAGAAGCGCCGTTCGTCGTCGAACGGACCAGAGCCTTCAAAAAAGCCCGTCGGGTCGGCCGAGAGCTGCCTTAGCAGCTCAGAGCCGGCGGGCGGGCGCTCAAGGTCGGCGTCGCTCAAACCCAAGCGGGCGAGCGGCGTTCCGTCTTCCCGCAAAAGGGCAAACAAAACTCCCGGCGACGGCTGGAGGCTGTCGAAGAACTCGGTGAAATGGCCCACGTCCAGGGCAACCACCAACGCGCCGAGAAACCGGCCGTCGGCGCCGTCGAGGCGTCGGCTGAGCGTAAACACCAGCCGCCCGGTGGTGCGGCCCCGGATCGCCGGACCGATCGCCAACGGCAGATTCTGATCGCGATGCGCGCGGAAATAGTCGCGGTCGGCGGCCGAAACCGACGGCGCCGGAAAGCGCGCCGACGATGCCACCGTCCGGCCTTCGGCGTCATAGACCCAAACGGTGCCCCCCTGGGGCAATTCCTCCTCCAGCGCCTTGAACCGCCGCCATTGCGCAGCCGACCGGCCAAGGGTTTCCATGCCGACCTCCCGGACCTGATCTTCGATCCGGTGCAGGACATGATCGGCTGTTTCGAGTGCTCCCAGCGCGTGCTCGGCGAGAAGGCGCGCGGTGTTGGCGGTTTCCACCCGGACGTGGGCCATGGCGTGATCGAACGCCGATCGAACCGAACCTACGGCCCAAAGAAGGACCAATGCGCAAAAACCCAGGTAGATCACCAGGACGGTGCGTTTCGGATCCACCGCGGTCCTTAAGCCGGCCAACCGAACGCGGGAGATGGCAGCCATGGCGTCGATGCCTCCCTTGCGTCCTTTTATCTTTATGGATGGGTTGCCCCCTTTTCCGCCATTCCTCGAACCGGAGCGGCAGGGACTTTGAAAGGGCCTTTAGCCATCTTCGGAGAACCATAAAAAGCCGATGTTGCTGATCTGTGAGCGGGTCGTGAAAAAAATGTGAACCGCTATCATCCGGGCCGCAACCGAAATGAGTTGAAACAGGAGCCCCCGTAAAAGTAGCTTTGCCTTCAATCTTTCAGTGTCCCTGCCCTTTTTTCGGAGGCGGCCGGCGTCGCGCGATGGTGGGAAATCAAGAAGGCGCTTGGCATCTGCTTGTGGTGGAGGACGAGGAAATCGTCCTGAAGCTGCTTGCCGCCTACCTGGAAAAGGAAAACTTCCGGATCACCCGGGCTTCCACCGGCCGCGAAATGATGGCAGTGCTGGACCACAAGGTGGTGCATGCCATCCTGCTCGACCTCAACCTGCCGGACGAGGATGGCTTGGCGCTGGCGCGCATCGTGCGTGCCCGTTCGACCGTTCCCATCGTTGTCCTGACGGCCCGCACCTCGCGCGATGACCGTTTGGCGGCGCTGCGCATCGGTGTCGACGACTATCTCCAGAAGCCGGTGGACCCGGAGGAGCTTTCGCTCCGCCTGCAAAATCTGCTGACCCGGATGAGCGCCAGCCGCGGGCTGGAACCCACCGGGCGGCTGCGCGGCATGATCGAGTTCTCCGGCTGGCGGTTCGACACCAGCGGCCGCACACTTCTGTCCCCCGACGACCGCGACGTACCGCTCACCCCCGCCGAGTTCAATCTCTTGTCGGCGCTGGCCTTGGCGCCGGGGCGGGTCTTGTCGCGCTCCTTTCTCCTGGACGCGGTGGCCCGTACGGAAAGCTCGCCGTCGGAGCGGTTGATCGATGTACTGGTCAGCCGGCTGCGGCAAAAAATAGAACCCGACCGCACCAATCCGCGCATTATTCTGACCGTTCCTGGTCACGGCTACAAATTGGTGCTTAAATAAGAGCATCGACTAGCTGTCGGTGGCATTTCCCTTGCCATCACATCGGATAACGTGGTCCAGCGGCACAAGGATCGTCCAGAATTTGTCCAGGCGCATCCTGTCTTCCGGCCGATTGGCCGAGTTCGGTCTTTTTGCCGCCGTAGTCATCGGGCTCGGGGCTACTGTCCGGCACAACTACCTGATGTTCCACTCGATCGCTGAATTATTCAGTATCGCGGTGGCCTGTGCCGTGTTCATCATCGCCTGGAACGCTCGTTTCTTCAACGAATCGCCGTTCCTGTCCTTTATCGGCATTTCGCTGGCCAGCGTCGCCGGCCTCGACTTGGTGCATACCATGAGCTTTCCCGGCATGCCGATGCTGGAGAGCGCCAGTACCAATCTGTCGACGCAGATCTGGGTATCCGCCCGTCTGCTCCAGGCGGGGAGTTTCCTTGCCGCCGCCCTGATGGCCAACACGCAGGCGAAAGTCAATCTGGTGCTGGCTTGGCAGGCCATGCTTTTCGCCGCCATCCTTCTGGCGATCTTCGCCTTCGGTATCTTCCCGACCTGCTTCGTCGAAGGCGTCGGCCTGACGCCCTTCAAGATTTATGCGGAATACGCGGCCATGGCGTTGACCGCCCTGACTTTGGTGGTGCTATACCGCCAGCGGCGCACCATGGGCGGTGGGGTGTTTTCCGCCGTGTTCCTGGGCATCTTCCTGATGATTCCGCAGGAAATCGCCTTCACCTTGTACAATGATGCCTATGATGCGCTGAACACGCTAGGGCATCTGCTTAAGATCTTGTCCTACTTCCTGCTGTACAAGGCGATCGTCGTGACAGCGATCCGCGACCCCTACAACTCCGTGTTTCTCCGCCTGCGTCGTAGCGAGGAGGCCCTGCGTGAGCACCTGAGCGGTCTGGAGGACATCGTCGCCCAGCGCACCCGTGAGGCCCGCGAGGGCGAGGAGCGGCATCGGGCATTGCTGGAATGTGCCAGCGACTGGTTCTGGGAAACCGACGCCCAAGGCCGGTTCATCGCGCTTTCCGAGCGATCGGCTGAGACAACGGGCCGTCCTCCCGCCGCCTTGCTTGGCCTCACCCATGCCGACCTGC
>DASPMK010000241.1:0-6255 GCA_035627075.1 Azospirillaceae bacterium | reverse complement strand
GCGGCCACCCTGCCTTGGCCCAAGGCGACCGGGTCCTGGCCAAACTGGAACGGATCAACGATCGGCTGTACCTGGGCACCACCATCCGCCGTCTCGAAGGCTCCCCCGCCCACATCCTGGGCATCTACCGGATGGGACCGGAGGGCGGCCGGCTGGTGCCGACCGATAAGCGGGCCAAGAGCGAGTTCGTCATCCTCGGCCCCAACTCCGGCGGTGCCGAGCCGGGCGAGCTGGTGCTGCTGGAGGTGCTGCCGGCTTCGCGCCTTGGCCTCAAGCAAGCCAAGGTGGTTGAACGGTTGGGCTCGATGAGCGAGCCGCGGGCCATCAGCCTGATCTCCATCCACACCTACGGCCTGTCTACCGAATTCCCGTCCGAAGCCATCGCCGAAACCCGCCCCGCCAAGGTCCCGCCCCTGGGCGACCGGGTGGACCTGCGCCCGGTCCCGCTGATCACCATCGACGGCCAGGACGCCCGCGATTTCGACGACGCGGTGTTCGCCGAGCCCGACGGCGATCCCGGCAACCCCGGTGGCTGGCACCTCATCGTTGCCATCGCCGACGTGGCCTACTACGTCCGTCCCGGCTCGGCGCTCGACCGATCGGCGTTCGAGCGGGGCAACTCGTGCTATTTCCCTGACCGGGTGGTGCCGATGCTGCCCGAGGCCCTGTCCAACGACCTGTGCTCGCTAAGGCCCGACGAGGACCGGGCCTGCCTCGCCGTCCACATGCGGATCGACAAGGACGGCAATCTGAAGAGCCACCAGTTCGTCCGCGCGCTGATGCGCTCGGCGGCACGGCTGACTTACGAGCAGGTGCAGGCGGCCCGCGACGGCCACCCCGACGATACCACCGGCCCGCTGATGGCGCCGGTCATCGAGCCGCTCTATGGTGCCTTCCGGGCGCTCCAGGCGGCGCGGAAGCGGCGCGGCACACTGGACCTCGACCTGCCGGAGCGGCAGGTGAAGTTGAGCGAAACCGGCTTTGTCGCTGCCATCGTCGAACGGGCGCGCTACGACAGCCACCGGCTGATCGAGGAATTCATGATCTGCGCCAACGTCGCGGCGGCGGAGGCCCTGGAGGCCAAGGGGCATCCCTGCCTGTACCGCGTCCACGACCAACCGGCGCCGGACAAGCTGGAGGCCCTTCGGGAGTTCCTCGAGTCGCTGGGACACAACCTCGCCAGGGGACAGGTAATCCAACCGGTCCACTTCACCCGCATCCTCGCCAAGGTGCGGGGCACGCCCGAGGAGCAACTGGTCAACGAGGTGATCTTGAGGAGCCAGGCCCAGGCAGTGTACAGCCCCGAGAACATCGGCCACTTCGGGCTGGCGCTGCGGCGCTACGCCCATTTTACCTCGCCCATCCGCCGCTACGCCGACCTGATCGTCCACCGCGCGCTGATCCGCGCCTGGAGCCTGGGGCCGGGGGGACTGGACGACTCGGCCTTCGAGCGGATGGCCGACATCGGCGAGCACATCTCCATGACCGAGCGCCGTGCCGTGGCGGCCGAGCGCGATGCCATCGACCGCTATGTCGCGGCCTTCCTGGCCGACCGCGTCGGGGGCACTTTTTCCGGACGCATCGCCGGCGTCACCCGGTTCGGCCTGTTCATCCGCTTGGACGAGACCGGCGCCGATGGTCTGGTTCCGGTTTCCAGCCTGCCCGACGATTATTACGATCACGACGAGGCCGAGCACGCGCTGGTCGGCCGCCGCTGGGGTCGCGTTTTCCGGCTGGGAGCCCCGGTCAAGGTGCGCCTGAAAGAGGCCGACCCGATGATCGGCAGTCTGCTGTTCGAGCTTCTGGAGCCCGATGGTGCCGACCTGCCATGGCTTCAAGGCCGCAAGCGGCCAAGCACCACATCCGCCGACCGGAAGAAAGCTTCCCCGAAAGCTCGTGGCAAGCGCGCAACAGTGCGTGGAGGAAGGATCACAGGGGTTCGATAGGTCACCGTTTTTGCCCTGCACCAAAATGGGCGCCGTGCTAGTTATCGCCACTATGGAAGGTCCCCCTTCACCCCGGCGCCCGCTACATATCGGGATGACCGGTCGGGTCGCGATCGTGGGCTCTTCCAGAATTCATGACCGACAGCTAGTGCGGCGCCCGTCCTGACGGGACGCCGAGCGGTGTAATATGGGCACGCGGCATCCAAGACTGACGATGCGCCGGCACTTCGCCGGGCTCGTCATCGGCCTGATGACGGTAGGGGGATGCGCCTCCGACCGGGGCATGACCGATGTCACCCGCCAGCCGTTCAATGAACAGATTTTCACCATCGGCTACGACCGCATCACCGAAATCTATCTCCAACCCGTCGATCTGGCGCGTCTGGCCACCGACGGCCTTGCCGGCCTGCGCTCACTCGACTCCCGCCTGGGCGTGGAACGGTCGGAGACGCGCATGCGCCTGCTGCTGGACGGGCGCGCGGTGGAGGAGTTTCCCCTTCCCGACAAGGCCACCGCAGCGGAATCCTGGGCGCGCCTGACGGCCCGCGTGGTCGACGCGGCGCGCGCCCTGTCCCCGGCGTTGCGCCAGGCCGCCTCCGAGCAGATCTACCAAGCCGTCTTCGACGCCATGATGCTCGACCTCGACGCCTACTCCCGCTACACCGCCGCATCACGGGCGGCGGGCGAGCGAGCCCAGCGCGAGGGGTACGGCGGCATCGGCGTAACGCTGGAGGCGGTGGACGGGCTGCCGGTGGTCCGCACGCTCGACCAGCATAGCCCGGCCGCGCGGGCCGGGATGAAGTCGGGAGAAGTCATCCTCGCCATCGACGACGAGCCCACCACCGGCCAGCCCCTGCGCGAGGTAGTGGAGAGGCTGCGCGGCCCCTCGGGCAGCCTGACTCTCATCACCGTCGGCCCCAAGCCCGACGAAGGCCGGCGGCTGGCGTTGCGACGTGAGCGGGTAATTCCCAACACGGTTACGCTGGCCGTCGATCAGAACATCGGAATCTTCCGCATCGAGCGGTTCAATGCCTCCACCACCGCCAACCTGCGCGAAGCCATCAAGACGGCGCGCCGCGCGCTGGGTTCCCGGGCGACCGGCTTCGTGCTGGACCTGCGCTCCAACCCTGGCGGCCTGCTGGATCAGGCGGTGGCGGTAGCCGATCTGTTCATCGCCGGCGGGCGCATCATCACCACGGAGGGGCGCCACCCCGACAGCCGCCAGCATTTCGACGCCAACCCGGATGACCTGATCGACGGCCTGCCGCTGGTGGTGCTGGTAGACGGCCGCTCGGCTTCGGCATCGGAGATCGTCGCCGCCGCGCTGCAGGATTCGGGGCGCGCCATCGTAGTGGGCACCTCCTCGTTCGGCAAGGGTTCGGTCCAGACCGTCACCCGCCTGCCCAACGACGGCGAGCTGTTCCTCACCTGGTCACGCATCTATACTCCAGCCGGCTACACCCTGCATCGTGAAGGGGTGCTGCCCACCATCTGCACCAGCCGCAACGGCTCCCCCGACTCCGTCATCGCCGATTTGCGCGATGGTCGCTTGACGCTGCCGCCACGCATCGCTTCCTGGCGCGCCACCGCCCCTGATGACGAAAATGCGCTGGCCAACCTGCGCGAGGCATGCCCGGCCAAGCCGCACGAAGCCGATCTCGAACTCAAGGTCGCCAAGCAGGTTTTGGCCGATCGCACCCTGTATCGACGCGCGCTGGCCTTGACCAACACCGCCGTGGCCCAGCGCTGATACGCAGCCACACCTTGATGGCGCCTTTCCCGTTGGTTGTTTGGTGGCGTAGCGTTTGTTGGGATCCGGTCCGTCGCGGACTCGTCCACCACCGTCCTGTGAGCCACAAGCGCCCGCCACGTTAGTTGTCCGGTTGCGACATGTCCTTGCGTGCTCGACCGCGGTCCGCGTGGCGCCCCGCACCTTAGGGCGTGTCGCCAGTTAGGGGATTCCCAAGGGCGGGTTTGCGTGATTCGCGGTTTCGCCGATGGTGTGACCACGGCGTTTTCGAGCATCTCTTCAAAGCCTTGACGGAAGACAGCGACAACGAATACATGATGCTCAACTCCACCATCGTCCGGGCGCCTTCATCGCGGATAATGCCTACGATGTAAACGCCTTGTTCGACACCCTGGAGGAACGGGGATCACTTCTGGCATCCCTCCAAGGCGAATCGCGTGACGCCACGCGATACCGACTTCGCCCTCTATTGGGAACGCAACCTCGTCGAGCGATTTTTTGACAAACTCAAAGGCTTTCGCGCCATCGCCACCCGTTACGACAAGCTCGCCAGTATCTTCCTGGCCGCCATCCATCTCGTGTCGGTGCTCTTCTGGCTTAACTGACGACATGTCCTAGACCATTTGAAGAAAACCACCTGGAGAGTGACTGCTTAAATTCACCCCCTTGTGACCGGTGTGGCACCGTGACATAAACTGTGAGGGACATGGGGGAGCGTGACGAAATCGGTAGACGTAGCGGTCTTAAAAACCGCTGTCCTTTCAAGGGCTTGCGGGTTCGAGTCCCGTCGCTCCCACCATTCTCTGAGCTGGACCGCGGAAATGGGGCCACCGGGTGACCTTACCCGTGTGCGACGCCTCCCACAGCCAGGAGATTATGCCGCCCACGCGCTCTGTGGCAACGCCAAGTCTTCTCGAATGTCATGGGGCCGGTGTAACCCAGGGTCGAATATATCTCTTTGCGATTGTAGAAGCCGAGCCAGTCGATGGCCTCGTCCTTGGCCCGGCGCCGGGTTTCGAAACGCAGGCCGTGCAGACGCTCGACCTTGAGCGATGCGAACAGGGTTTCCACCTCCTGGCCAAGGAATCTCTGAAACTGGTATGAAGGGCGATTTGGATTGAACGGAGCGCCGCGGGTGGGGCTGACGGCCTTGCGTGCCTTGGCGCGCTGGGTTTCCGAGCATCGCGATGAGCAACGACGCGCAGCCCAATCCGCCGGCGCGGCCCCTGGTGGTCGCTGGAGGCTGTCGAGTACGTCACTTTGGAATGGGTGGACTGGTTCAACCACCGCGCCGGCTGCTCGCGGCTGCCCGTCACCTCGCCGCACCAGCCGAGATGCAGTTCGCCGCGCCCCCGTTGGGAGGTGCCGGAGGGTGGAAACCTCCGGCGTCGCGTCAGCGATCCCCCTATCAGCCCTGCCGGTAGTTCGGCGCCTCGTTGGTGATCGTGATGTCGTGGACGTGGCTTTCACGCAGGCCCGCGTTGGTGATCTTCACGAACTGGCAGTTACGCTGCATGTCGGGCATGGTCGCGTTGCCGGTATAACCCATGGCGGCGCGCAGGCCGCCCACAAGCTGGTGGATCACCGCCGACATCGGCCCCTTGTAGGGGACGCGGCCTTCGACGCCTTCCGGGACCAGCTTCATCACCGACACTTCCTGCTGGAAGTAGCGGTCGGCCGAACCGCGCGCCATGGCGCCGACCGAGCCCATGCCGCGATAGCTCTTGTACGAGCGACCCTGGAAGAGAATGACCTCGCCGGGGCTCTCGTCCGTGCCGGCGAACAGTGAGCCGATCATGGCGACGTCGGCGCCGGCGGCGATGGCCTTGGCGAGGTCGCCGGAGAACTTGATGCCGCCGTCGGCGATCACCGGGATGCCGTGCTTCTGGCACTCCTCCACTACATCCATGATGGCGGTGAGCTGCGGCACGCCCACACCGGCGACGATGCGGGTGGTGCAGATGGAGCCCGGCCCGATGCCGACCTTGACGGCGTCGGCACCGGCGTCGATCAGCGCCTTGGCGGCGGCGCCGGTGGCGATGTTGCCAGCCACCACCTGGGAGCAGTTGGGCAGCTTGCGCACGGCCTTGACCGTTTCCAGCACGCCCCTGGAATGGCCGTGGGCGGTATCGACCACCAGCACATCCACTCCGGCATCGAACAGCGCCTCGGCGCGAGCCACCGCCTTGTCGCCGGTGCCGGTAGCCGCCGCCGCGCGCAGGCGGCCGCGACCGTCCTTGCAGGCGTTGGGGTGAAGCTGCGCCTTCTCGATGTCCTTTACCGTGACGAGACCGATGCAGCGGTAGCTCTCGTCCACCACGATCAGCTTTTCGATGCGGTGCTGGTGCAGCAGACGCTTGGCCTCGTCGGTCTTCACACCCTCACCAACGGTGATGACCTCCTTGGTCATCAATTCCTTGACCGGCTGGCCGGGAGCGGTGGCGAAGCGGACATCGCGGTTGGTCAGGATGCCGACCAGCTTGGCGGCGCCACGGGCGTCGGGCTCGCCCTCCACCACCGGAATGCCGGAGATGCGGTGGTCGGCCATCAGCTTCAGCG
>DASPMK010000240.1:0-4063 GCA_035627075.1 Azospirillaceae bacterium | reverse complement strand
CGGCCGCGCGGCAGCCAGATCGGCGCCTGGGCGTCGGTCCAGTCCCGCCCCTTGGAAGGGCGCTGGGATCTGGAAAAGCGGGTCGCCGAGTACACTCTCAAGTTTGGTGTCGGCACCATCCCGCGCCCTCCGCACTGGTCGGGCTTCCGGGTGCTGCCGAAGCGCATCGAGTTCTGGCAGGACCGGCCGTTCCGCCTGCACGACCGCGTAGTCTACCACCGCGACGACGTCACCGGCGATTGGAAGACGGAGCGGCTCTTTCCCTGAGGAGAGAGACCCCGAGGAGAGCGGATGGGCGAGGAAAACGGGGGGAGCGACGACGACCGGCTGAAGCGGCGCGCGACCTACGTCAGCGTGATGGTGGCGATGACGCTGATCGCCGCCAAGCTGGTGGCCTATGTCGTGACGGACGCCGTGAGCCTCTTGTCCTCCCTTATCGATTCGACCACCGACCTGATGGCTTCGGTAGTCATCCTGCTGGGCGTCAATCAGGCTCTGAAACCGGCCGATTTCCAGCACCGTTTCGGCCACGGCAAGGCCGAGGCACTGGCGGCCCTGGCCCAGGCCGCCTTCGTTGCCGGATCGGCGGTGTTCCTCGGCATCGAGGCCGTCAGCCGGCTCATTCACCCCCAGCCGGTGGCCGAAAGCGCCGTCGGTATCGGGGTCATGCTGTTTTCAATTGTCGTGACGGCGGCGTTGATCGCCTACCAACGATACGTGGTGCGCAAGACCGGGTCGCTGGCCATCGGCGCCGACCGGCTGCACTACTCGGGCGACCTGCTCATGAACGCCGCCGTGATCGCGGCGCTGGCTCTGGCGCAGGTTACCGGGATCAGCCGGATCGATTCGCTGTTCGCCCTGGGCATTGCCGCGTTTGTGCTGTACGGCGCGCGGGGGATCGCCGGCGAGGCGCTGGGCGTCCTGATGGACCGCGAATTGCCCGAGGCCGACCGCGAGCGCATCGAGGCTATCGTGAGGGGGCATGAGGGAGTGCGCGGCCTGCACGACCTTAGAACCCGCAGTTCCGGCGTCGGCGTGTTCATCGAACTGCATCTGGAGTTGGACAGCCAACTGCCGCTCGCGGTGGCGCATGCCATGACCGACTCGGTGGAGGGGGGCCTTCTGGACGCCTTCCCCAACGCGGAGGTCACCATCCACCAGGAGCCGGCGGGGCTCGACGACGAGCGACTCGACGCCCGCATCGCCCGGGCCGAAAGGGCGCGCCGCTCGTGAGGCCCGTATCATGCTTGGCTGGCGCCTTGCTGCTCTCCGATAAAATCGCTGACCCGCTTGTCGATGATGAGAATATGACCGGACAGCCAGGTCATGACGAAGTCAAGGAGGAAGCCCTCCACCTTTTTGCCGGCCCGATAGTCGGCAATGATGACATCAACCTGGGTGATGAACCTCTGATGGCTTTCCTGATGCGAGGGCAGGTCGGGATATTTCATCCGCGCCATCAGGGCTTCTTCGCGGGCGAAGTGATACTTCGTGTAGTTCATCAGTTCGTCGAGGAAGGGCTTCACCGCCGGTTCCGCCTTGTCGTCGCGCACGGCCCGACTGAAGTCGTTGAACAGTCGGAACAGGTGCATGTGGTCGTCGTCCACGGACCCGTGATCGATGCTGTAAGCATCGTTCCACTCCATGGACTGCTTCCAGTCGGCGGCTTCCGGTGATGCCATTCTTACCCTCTCCGTCTCCCGGCCGCCCAGTTCGGGCAAGGCGCAATTTTTATTACTACTCGCATGAATCGAAGATGTCGGCAAGAGTCCGGGGGTATGCGCGGTACTCCGGCTCCTGGGCGGCAATCCAGAGGCTCCCTCGTGCCGGCCTAGCGTCAATGGTTGACGGAGTAGGCCGAAGGGATGGGCTTTGGTTGAAGGTTCATCCCTTCGTATGAATACGCGGTTATTGAAACTTTAACGAAGTGTGTCCACTATAGTTGGTGGGGAGAACAATACCCACTAACCATAACAAACGGCGTCAGAGACCATGGACAGCTTGGCGGGGAGCCGCGCGTACCTGATCTCCGATATCGCGGCGGAGGCGGGAAATCTCGGGGTCGAGTTGGCCGATGTGGCCGGACACGTCGAGAATGTAAGCCATCGGGTCACGAAGCAGGCGGCGGTATTCGCCGAGCTGCGGACCCATGCGCACCAGATGGCGACATCGACCGAACGGATCGCCGGTGCGTCCCGCACGGCGCGGGCCGTGACCGAGAGCGCCCGGGCGGAGGTCGAGACTTCGCATGACCAGGTGAGCCGGTCGCTCTCCGACATTCATGGCCTTGTCGAGGCGGTAGGCGGTATCGAGAGCCAGATCACCGGCCTGCGTGAGGCGCTGGAGCGCGTCGGCAAGGTGGCCAAGGAGATCGGCGCCATCGCCAAGCAGACCAACCTGCTGGCCTTGAACGCCACCATCGAGGCGGCCCGCGCCGGAGCGGCCGGTCGCGGCTTCGCCGTCGTGGCGGGCGAGGTCAAGGCGCTGTCGGCCAAGACCAGCGAGGCCACCGCCGAGATCGACGCCACCTTGCGCCAGTTGACGGAGCAGGCCCAGCGACTCATCGCCCAGAGCGCCGCCAGCGTCGGCAAGGCGACAGCGGTGCGCGAGGGCACGAGCGCCATCGGGCATATGATCGACACCGTCGGCGCCGCCATGACGGAGTTGGGGCGGGAAACCGACCATATCGAGACGGCCGTGCAGGAGATCGGCGAGAGTTGCGGCCGCGTCGAGCGCGAGGTCGACGATCTGGCTTCCGGGGTGGCCCTGTCGGCGGACAATTTGTCGCGGGCGCGCGACCGGATCAACGTGCTTCTGGGCGCGTCCGAGCGGCTGATCGGCATCACCGCCGATCTGGACATCGAAACCATCGATACGCCGTTCATCCGCACCGCCAAGCAGACGGCCGCCACCATCGCCGCGTTGTTCGAGGACGCCCTGGCCTCCGGTAGCCTCAGCCAGAACGATCTGTTTGACGAAAACTATCAGCCGGTCGCGGCCAGCAACCCGCAGCAACTCCTGACCCGCTTCACCGCCTTTACCGACCGGCACCTGCCGACGATCCAGGAGCCGGTCTTGTCGCAGAGCGAGCGGATCGTGTTCGGCGCCGCCATCGATCGCAACGGCTACCTGCCGACGCACAACCGAAAATTCTCCCATCCGCAGGGGGGGGATCCGGTGTGGAACGCCGCCCACTGCCGGAACCGGCGGCTGTTCGACGACCGCACCGGCCTTGCCGCCGCCCGCAATTCCCGTCCGTTCCTGCTCCAGACCTACCGCCGCGACATGGGGGGCGGCGAATTTGTCCTGATGAAGGACGTGTCCGCCCCCATCGTGGTCAACGGCCGCCACTGGGGCGCTTTCCGTATCGGCTATCGCGTGTGACGCGATGGGACCGTTTCTGTTCCGGCCTCGTCGGTGCGCAATCCGGGTGCTTTCGGGTGCGGAACGGAACATGCGGGAAGCTTTTGCCGGGAATGCGGCAGGCGCCCCTAGGATCGGCCAGGGGAAGGGGCTAAAACCGCCCCATGACCACCACCATCGTCGCCCTGTTCGTCGTCACCTATGTCGGGATGGCGCTGGGGCGGTTTCCCGGCCTGAAGATCGACCGTACCGGCATCGCGCTGGTGGCCACCATCGGGCTGCTGGCCTCGGGCGCCCTTGATTCCGGCTCCCTGGCGGGGGCGATCGATTTTCCGACCCTGTTCATTCTGTTCGGGTTGATGATTCTGTCGGCCCAGTTCGCCGCCAGCGGCTTCTACGACTGGTGCGCGTTGCGCATCGCCGGCGCGACACACTCGCCGTCCGGGCTTCTGGCCGTCGTGGTGGCGGTGGCCGGGGGGCTGTCGGCGGTGCTGGCCAACGATGTGGTGGTGTTCGCGATGACGCCCATGCTCTGCGTCGGCCTGAAGGCGCGCGGACTTGATCCCCGCCCTTACCTGATCGCGCTGGCCGGGGCGGCGAACGCCGGATCGGCGGCGACGCTGATCGGCAACCCGCAGAACATTCTGATCGGCCAGGTCGGCGGCCTGGACTTCTGGCGCTTCCTGGGAGCGTGCGGGGT
>DASPMK010000239.1:0-20074 GCA_035627075.1 Azospirillaceae bacterium | reverse complement strand
ATTGGGAGGGATATTTGTCGGCGGCGTTGGCCGGCAGCCCGACCATCGCCACCTTCACCCGCGCCAGCTCTTCTATCAGGCTTTCCGGCAGGCTGGTGTGCTCCTTCAGCGGCACCATGATGTTCTCGGCCACGGTCATCGAGCTGAACAGCGCCCCGTCCTGGAACAGCACCCCCTGGCGCCCCTGGAGCGTGATGCGTTCCGCGTCGGACAACGTCGCCACGTCGTGGCCCAAGACCTCGATGGTCCCGGCCGCGGGCTCGATCAGGCCGATGATCTCCTTCAGCAGCACCGACTTGCCGGTGCCCGAGCCCCCCACCACCCCCAGCACCTCGCCGCGCCGGACGTCCAGGTCGAGATTGTCGTGAATCACCTGCCGCCCGAACTGGGTGCGCAGCCCCCGTGCCCGGATGACGGCCTCAGGTTCGTCGGTCATGCCGCTCCGCCCCTACACGCCGAGATATGAGAACATGACGGAAAATACCGCATCGATGATGATCACCAGGAAGATGGCCTCGACCACCGACTTGGTGGTCAGACGTCCGACGCTTTCGGCGCTGCCGGATACCTTGAGTCCCTCATAGCAGCCGACCATGCCGATCACCAACGCGAAGACCGGGGCCTTGATGAGCCCGGCGAACAGATGTTGGGCCGGTACGGCGAGGCGAAGCTGCTTGACGAACTGCACCACGGAAATGTCGAGCACGAAGTAGCTCATTACCGCGCCGCCGGCCAAGGCCACGATGTTGGCGTAAAATGCCAGGAGCGGCAGCGTGATCATCAGCGCCAGCACCCGCGGGATCACCAGCAGTTCCATCGGATCGAGGCCGATGGTGCGCAACGCGTCCACCTCCTGGTTCACCTTCATGGTGCCGATCTGGGCGGTAAAGGCGGAGCCGGAGCGGCCGGCGATGATGATGGCGGTCATCAGGATGCCGATCTCGCGCAGCACCGAAATGCCCAGAAGGTTGACCACGAAGATCTGGGCGCCGTAGGGGCGAAGCTGGTCCGCCCCCTGATAGGCCAGCACCACGCCGATGAGAAACGACAGCAGCCCCAGGATCGGCAGGGCGTTCAGCCCCGTCTGCTCCATGTGGAAGACCAGCGCGGTGAACCTCAGCTTCCAGGGCCGGACGAGGACACGGGCGAAGGTGATGGACAGAAGGCCGAAGAAGGACAACAGGTCGCGGGCCTCCTCCAGCGCCGCGACGGCGGCCTCGCCGGTACGCAGCGTCATGGCCGCGATGGGGTTCAATGGACGGCCGGAGGGAAGCGCCGCCTCCCCCACCGTCCACACCGCCTCCAGGATGGCGGCGTGCGCCGGCCGAACGCCGGTGAAATCCGCCGGCCAGCCCTGCGCCGCCAGACGATCGGCCAGCCGCTTCAACAGCACCGCGCCGGCTGTGTCCGCCGCCTCCAGCCCGGACAGGTCCAGTTCTCCCTTGGCGGCGGCCGCTCCCGGGGGCGGTGGAGGCGGTGGCGGCACCACCGCCTCCACCGCCGCGCGCAGCGCCTCGGCATGGGCAAGGTCCCAGCGTCCCTGGACAGCCAGCACCCAGCGCCCGTCCGCGTCGCGCCAGTCAAGCCGGCCGGCGGTCGTTGCCGTTGCCATTTGCACGCGTTGCACGGCTTGGTTACCATGGCTGCTCATTTTGCCCTCCGCCCACGCGTATCCAGGATCTGATCGATGGATCTGAAAAAGCACATCCGGAGCGTCCCGGATTTCCCCAAACCCGGCATCCTGTTTTATGACATCTCCACCCTGCTTGCCCATCCCGGTGCTTGGCGCGAGACGGTCAGCCAGATGTCGGAAAGCGTGGGGGCGCACAAGCCGGACCTTCTGGTCGGCATCGAGTCGCGCGGCTTCCTGGTGGCCGCTCCGCTGGCGCTGGCGCTGGGCTGTGGGTTCGTCATGATCCGCAAAAAGGGCAAGCTGCCAGGCAAGACCGTTTCCTACACCTATGACCTGGAATACGGCACCGACACCATTCAGATCCAGGAGGACGCCATCAAGCCGGGGCAGCGCGTGGTCGTGCTGGACGACCTGCTGGCTACCGGCGGCACGATGGAGGCGGCGGTGCAACTTCTGCGTCAGGTCGGCGCCGACGTCCGCGCGGCGGCCTTCATCATCGAACTGACATTCCTGAAGGGTCGCGAGCGCATCGATGTTCCCTGCACGACACTCCTCCAGTACGACGCGTAACGGCAACCGGCACGGAGGGAGCATCGCTCCCCCGGCATGGTTTCATCAGGCCCGGATGTCGGCGTTCATCGCCGGCATCGCGGGCTTTTCTTCGGCCTTCCGGATGCCCCCGTCCGTGCGGCTCAGCAGCGGTTCGGTGATGTCGAGCAGCAGATTAAGCGGCCCCTGATCCCCGCCGAGGTCGCCAATGCCCTTCTCCGGATCGGGCCGCAAGGCCAGCCGGCCGTTGAAACCGCCGAGTTCACGGGGATTGCCGAACATGACACCGAGTTTGTCGAGGAATGTCTGTTGATCGGTCCCGTCCAGCCCGGCGGCATCGAAGAACAGGCCGCGCTCCTCGGAGGAGAAGACCGACGACTCCCGGCCGCCTGTTGCCGTGGCGTCGCCGGGCAGGATGGTGCGGGTCGATTCCACGGCGAGCCGGGTGCTTTCGACCCCGATCGACACCGTGCGGTCGCTCTGGTTGATCGAGATACTGATGCGACGGATCTCCAGCGTCACACTGGTCCGCTCCATCCCCACCGCACCGGCCGGCACCTCCGAAGTCCCCGTCTCGTCCGGGGACGGAGACGCTTCGGGCGCCCCCCCGGGGGCGTCGGCGAACCTGCCGAACAGGTCATGGACCGCCCCTGCCGTCTCGCTCTTGTCAAAGCCCATCAGCGTCAGCAGGCGGCTGAAATCGGTACCGGCGGAAGCCAAGGATTTTTCCAGCCGTTGGGTGAAGCGATCGAAGGACGATCGGCCGGGTTGCGCGCGGTCGCTGGCCTCGGCGTTCTCGGCCCGCAACAATCCCAGGGCGGAGGAACTGACGGTAACGGCCGGATCGCGCGCCGACGGCGTCGAAACCGACGGGGCCTCTTCCTTCGCCGCCGGCTTGGCCGCCGGTCGGTCATGGGACAAGAGACTGGTCACGAGACCCTTGAGGGCACCGAGATCCCCGTTGATCATCACACCCCCCAACTTAGGGTTAAAGGCGAATTAACCCACCCTAATTCGCAATGGATTGCACGTCAAACAAATGGATCTCTTACCGGCGCCCCCTGAAGGGACCCGCCTGATACGGGCGTCGCCTGTTACCGTCGACGCAAGCACAACTGGCGCGAGAGGTTGAACCGAAGGCGGTTGAGAAAAGCCATCAACCGCCTTCGGCATGAGTCCTCCCACGGCGGCCGGCGAGCGCGTGAAAAATCGGCTCATCCGCTCGCCGTCATCAAACGGTGGGGCGTTGAACGAAAGCTGTTTCACCCGGATCATCCGCCGCTGCCGCCTCAACCTCGGTCACCCGCGCGGCGGGCGGTCCTTCACGGCAGGCCGCCAGCATGATATCCACCGCCTCGGCCGGGCCGGCGAACACCGCCTCCACCGAACCGTCCGCCCGGTTGCGCACCCAGCCCGACAGGCCCAAGCGACTGGCCTGCTCGATCGTCCAGCCGCGATACCATACTCCCTGAACGCGCCCGGTGATGCGCGCCTGGACGGATTTGCGCATGGGCACTGTCCCCCTTACTCGAACTCCAGGATGACCTGGTCGACGGCGAGGCTGGCACCCTTGTTGGCATGAACCTTGGCCACCACCCCGTCACGCTCGGCGCGCAGGATGTTCTCCATCTTCATAGCCTCGACCACCGCCAGTTCCTGTCCGGCCTCGACCTCGTCACCCTCGTGAACCGCCACCGAAACCAGAAGCCCCGGCATGGGCGATAGAAGGTACCTGGACATGTCCGGCGGCAGCTTGATCGGCATCAGGTCGGCCATCTCCGCCGCCTTCGGCGTCAACACCTGAAGCTTCATTTCGGTGCCGGCGTGGAACAGGCGGTAATCGGTGCCCGATACGTCGACCTGCACGATCATCTTGCGTCCGTCGACGGTGCCGGTCCACTTGGTTTTGCCCGGATGCCAGTCGCTGCGGACAGTGAAAACGTGACTGCCCATGCGGACATCGGCCCCACCATCCATCAGTTCAACCACCACGGGGTGATTGACGCGCTCCACCCGAACCGCCCAGTCCCGGCCGACCTTGTAAGTATGGCCCGGCATCTGGCCGGAAATGGTGCTGTCGCGCTCGGCGATGCGGCGATGGATCGCCCCGGCGACGGCCATCAGCCGGTTCTGGGTTTCGGCGTCGAGGTCCAGGCCGCCGAAGCCGTCCGGAAATTCCTCGGCGATGAAGTTGGTGGTCAGCCGTCCCTCCAGGAAACGCGGCTTGTTCATGATCGCCGCCAGGAAGGAGATATTGTGCTGCACGCCGCGAATCTCGTAGGCGTCCAGCGCCTCCTTCATGTGGTGGATCGCGGTATTGCGATCCGGCCCCCGGCTGATCAGCTTGGCGATCATGGGGTCGTAGTACATGGAGATTTCACCACCCTCGAAGATGCCGGTGTCGACACGGGTGTGCAGGTCCTCCGCCGGCGGGCGGTAGCGGGTAACGCGGCCGATGGACGGCATGAAGTTGCGCGTCGGGTCCTCGGCATAGACGCGGGCCTCGATGGCCCAGCCGCGCATCTCGATATCGCTCTGAGTGACGTTCAGCTTTTCACCGGCGGCGACGCGGATCATCCACTCCACAAGGTCGAGGCCGGTGACCAGTTCGGTCACCGGGTGCTCCACCTGAAGGCGGGTGTTCATTTCCAGGAAATAGAAGTTGCGGTTGGCGTCGACGATGAACTCCACCGTGCCAGCCGAGCGATATTCCACCGACCGGGCCAGCGCCACCGCCTGCTCGCCCATGGCTTGGCGGGTCTTGGCGTCGAGAAACGGGCTCGGCGCCTCTTCGATCACCTTTTGATGACGACGCTGGATCGAGCATTCGCGCTCGCCCAGGTACACGGCGTTGCCGTGGCCGTCGGCCAGCACCTGGATTTCGATGTGGCGGGGCTGCTCGATGTACTTCTCGATGAACACGCGGTCATCGGCGAAGGACGAGCGGGCCTCGTTGGTGGCGGAGCGGAAACCCTCGCGCGCCTGCTCGTCGTTCCAAGCGACGCGCATGCCCTTGCCGCCGCCGCCGGCAGAGGCCTTGATCATCACGGGATAGCCGATCTCGCGAGCGATCCTCACCGCCTCCTCATCGTCGACGATGACGCCGAGATAACCGGGCACGGTCGAGACGCCGGCTTCCTTGGCCAGCTTCTTCGACTCGATCTTGTCGCCCATGGCGCCGATGGCCTTGACGTCGGGGCCGATGAAGACGATGCCGTTTTCCTTCAGCGCCTCGCAGAAATGCGCCTTCTCGGACAGGAAGCCGTAGCCGGGATGCACGGCCTGGGCGCCGGTCTTCTTGCACGCCTCGATGATGCGCTCGGCGAGCAGATAGCTCTGGGCCGACGGCGACGGGCCGATGAACACGGCCTCGTCGGCCATCTCGACATGCAGCGCGCTGGCGTCCGCCTCCGAATGGACGGCGACGGTCTTGATGCCCATCCGCCGCGCGGTCTTGATGACGCGGCAGGCGATTTCGCCACGGTTGGCGATGAGAATCTTCGAGAACATGGCGGACGCGGCTTTCCTCTGACGGAACCTTGACCCGCGCCGATGGCCGGGCTTGGGTCTTGCATAGCAAAAACGCAACATTGTCAACAAGCGCGGGCTGCGCCACCCTCAGCGCCGACCGATCAGCCCCATGGCATAGGCGGCATGAATCGCCAGCGGCGCCCCCCAGCCGACCAGGGGAAGGAGAATCCACGGGTTTTGCGGCGTGGTCAGCATATTGACCGGCAACAGCACCACCATCACCGCGAAGTAGACGATGAGATGATTGAGGAAGCCCTTCAGCCTCCGGCGCCGCACCTCGTCGGTCGGCGGGGTTTGCGGATCAGCGCTCACGGCCCATTTGCTCCCGTGCCTGACGGCGGCGCTCCTCCTCTTCCAACAACGCCTTGCGCGACAGCTTGCCGATCATGGTCTTTGGAAGCTCGTCGCGAAACTCCACCACCTTCGGCATTTCGATCGGCGACAGTTTGTCCGTGAGAAAATCGCACAGTTCCCGCTGGGTCAGGCTGGTGCCGTCCATACGGCGAATAAAGGCCTTCACCGTCTGGCCACGATAGTCGTCGGGAATGCCGACCACCACGCACTCGGCGACATCCGGGTGACGATAGATCGCCTCCTCGACGTTGCGCGGATAGACGTTGTAGCCACCGCACAGGATCATGTCCTTGATGCGATCGACAATGAAAACGTAGCCGTCCTCATCCATGATGCCGACGTCGCCGGTGTGCAGACGCCCGCCGTCCAGCGTCAGTGCCGTCTCGTCCGGGCGGTTCCAGTAACCGGCCATCACCTGCGGCCCGCGGATACACACCTCTCCCTTTCCGCCGGGCGGCAGAACCGTGACGCGATCCTCCAGACTGACGATCTCGACCATGGTGCCGGGCAACGGCAGGCCGATGGAGCCAGCCTTGTTCACCCCTTCCAGAGGATTGCAGTTGGTCACCGGCGCGGCCTCGGTCAGGCCATACCCCTCCACCAACTTGCAGCCGGTATTGCGCTCGAACGCCATCTTCACCTCGACCGGCAGCGGCGCGCCGCCGGAAATGCAGTAGCGGATCGAACTCAGGTCGTAACGGTCCCGTTCCTTGTGAGTGTTGATGGCGGTATAGATGGTCGGCACCGCCGGAAACAGCGAGGGGCGCTTGGCGTCGATGGTCCGCATGACCTGATCCAGGTCGAAGCGCGGCAACAAGATCAACTCCGCCCCCAGCCGCAGCCCCAGGTTCATCGCCACCGTCATGGCGAAGACATGGAAGAACGGCAGCACCGCCAGCAGCCGCTCCTGCCCCGGCTGCGCGCCGGGAAACCACATCGCCGCCTGCACCGCGTTGGCGTGGAGGTTGGCGTGGGTCAGCATGGCCCCCTTGGGCACGCCCGTGGTGCCGCCGGTATACTGCAACACCGCGACATCGCGTTCGGGGTCCACCTTTACCGGCCGGAAGGCGCCATCGTTGGCGACCAGTCGGCGAAAGGGCACATGGCGCTCGCCCCAGGGCACCCGCGCGATGTCGTGCCGCTTCAGGATGGGAAACAGAATGTTCTTCGGAAACGGCAGTGCGTCGGCCAGCCGGCACACCACCAGCCGCCTCAGCGACCGTGTCCGCTCCAGCATCAGTGTCAGCTTAGGGTGGATGGCGGCCAGGTCGACGGTCACCATGATCTCGGTGCCGCTGTCGTCGATCTGGCTTTGGAGTTCGGCCTCGGCGTACAGCGGATTGTAATTGACCACCACCGCCCCGGCCTTCAGTGCGCCGAAGTAGGCGGCCACCGACCATGGCGTGTTGGGCAGACACAACCCCACCCGCGTGCCCTTCACCACCCCCAGTTCCTGGAAACCCCTGGCCGTGCGGTCGACCAGTTGGCCGACCTCGGCGTAGGTCCAGCGCCGGTCGAGGAAATCGAGGCACGGCCGTCCGCCGTGGCGCGCCACCGCCTCGTCCAGAATTTCCCATAGCGGCCGGGCCGGGATGGGGGTGCGCCAGTCGATACCGGGAGGGTATACGCGCTCCCACGGATGGGATGAAGATGTCGCCGCGATCGTTCCGACCATGATCCGCCTCCCTCGCCCCGCCCCTGCTTCTTTATTATGACGTAGTCGTTATCCGAGCCAAGGTCGCGGACCGACTCGCCACCTTTGACAAAGGTTTACTCCTTTGGTTGTGAAGAAAAAATTACACCGGGGATTCGATGCCGTCCGTGCCTGGACTCACAACGCGGGAGGGCTCCGGAGCGAAGCCGGAGACTGGCCGGTCGAAGCTTGAACCCGCGCGTGGCGCTGCACAAGATCCTACGCGCCGCCCCGTTTCGATCAGAACAACGTCCTGTCGTTCGACGATGGCATCCAGGCCAATGGATGGCTGGCCTGCGGGTATTGGTCAAGGTGCGGAAGACCGCTAAGGGGGGTGACGCCACCTGGATCCGGCCTCTTTGACGTCCTTCCGAAACTCCCAAGTTCTTCATATCACCGCATTGACAATCTTTTCCTCAATCACGTTCCCAATTATTATAAAACTAGACCGACCTTAACCTCAATGACGGCGAGGAGGGCTATGTCATGGCGCCCCTGGACAGCATGGCGGCGCCGGTGCGCGCGGACAACACGACACGGGACGGCAGGAAAGGCGGCTTCGTCACCACTGGCTATGCCGCCAAATCCCTGAACGTCATCCTTGGTCACCATCGAGTATCCAGCGATCCCAACGCCATGTTGGTGACCACGCTGGGGTCTTGCGTGGCGGCCTGCATCTTCGACCCCGTGACCCGGGTCGGCGGCATGAATCACTTCCTGCTTCCGGGAGTGCCGGGGGAGCATGACGATACCGCGCTCGGTCCCGCTACCCGCTACGGCGCGGTCGCGATGGAGCGGTTGATCAACGATATCCTCAAGTCCGGCGGTCGGCGCGAGTGCTTGGAGGCGAAGCTGTTCGGCGGCGCCCGCGTTATCGAGTCGTCGCTGGACGTCGGCGCCACCAACGCCATGTTCGCCATCGATTATCTCCGCCGTGAAGGGGTGACGCTGGTGGGCCAGGACCTGGGTGGCATCCTGCCCCGCCGGGTTAACTTTTTCCCCGCCACCGGCCGCGCCTTTCGCCGGCTGTTGCAGCGCGACTCCATGACCGCCACCGCCAACCGCGAGATGCGGTTCATGAACCGGCTCAACCGGGTCAAGGTTGAGGGCAAGGTCGAACTGTTCGACGATTAGCTCCAATACCGTTCAGCGACATACGATGAGACCACACTCGGCATACTTGAGGGTTTGCCGGGGTGGCGAGGATCGCTGGGCGCGGGATCGGGGGATAATTGCTCATCTTGCGTTTGACGGTGGGCGGGCGGTGACGCCCCCCCCCGACTGCGGTCGGCTGGCTGGCCGGGGATGTCGAGCCGGAGGGCCTCCTCCATCCGTCGTCGGCCGTCAGGGGGAAAAGCGGCGTGGAAGGGAAGGTTGCGGCGAATGATCCCGACCGTGCCGAGGAAGGCGTGGGTGCCGGTTTCCAGCAACACCAGCAAGCGCAACTGGGGAAAGTCGCTGGTCGCGCGCGGCCACCGACCGGCCGAAGTGGTGCTCGACCGCTGGCAGATCGGCCAGGGCCAGCGTGGTGCCATCGAAGCTGGCCAGCCGCCATTGCCGATACCACGCGCCCGGCGTGCCGGATGCGGCCAGCGATCGGGCGACACGGCGGAACAGCTCGCGCAACGGCGCCTCGCCCAGGCGGCCCCGCGCCTGGGCGAGGCGCCGGCTTGCAGACCAAGCCCACGGCCACCCCGTCCCAGCGCAGCCGGCGTAAGCGCCTTCGCCCAATTTCCACAGTACGGCCTCGTAGGAGGCGTGGGCATACAGCGTCAGCGCCATGATGCAGGAGACGGCGACGCGCGGCAGCAACTGGCGGGCGCGGGCATTCTGCCGGCCGGTCTGGCGCAACACCTCATCGTCCAGATCGACCGGGAGCACACGGGCCAAAACGCCCCGCAACACATGCTCGCTGAGACAGGGGCCACTGAGCCGGGGCAAGGGCGCTTCGATTTCGTGGGCGGGCCCTCCGGCACACCACCCTCAACAGCGCCCGCCCCGCCAAAGCGCCCCATCACCCCGCTTTAGGCGAAAAGTCACTGAACGGTATTGGACCTAGGCACCCAAGCCCGCCGCCACCCCCTTGAGCCGCGCGAAGGGCGACTCGCCCGCCGCCAGCGTCAGCGAGCCGGCGCGCTTCAGTCCTTCGCGGCCGTAGCGGTCACGCACCGCCTCCTCCAGCCACGCCTCGGCCTGTGCCCGACGCTGGCCGACCAGACGCCCCCGCCCCTTCAGGGTGGCGAAGTGCCGATCGCACTCGGCCACCAGTTCCTCCACCCCCTCCTTGCGAGTCGCCGACAACATCAATACCGGCACGGCCCAGCCGTTCTCGCCGGATTCGGCCAGCCCAAGGGCACCCTGCACATCGGCCCGCGCCCGCCGGGCGGCGGCTCCCATGTCGGCCTTGGTGATGGCGATGACGTGAGGGATCTCGACGATTCCCGCTTTCATGAATTGCAGCGAGTCGCCGGAACCGGGTTGGACGCAGAACACCACAGTGTCCGCCGCCCCGGCCACATCGGTTTCCGACTGGCCGACGCCAACGGTCTCGATCAGCACCACGTCGAACAGGGCGCGCATCAGTACCATGGCCGAAACGGTGAGTTCGGCCAAACCACCGAGTCGGTCGCGGGCGGCCATCGAGCGCACAAAGATGCCAGCGTCCTCCGGGTCGGTCGCCAACCGGACGCGGTCGCCGAGCAGCGCCCCGCCCGAGCGGCGCGAGGACGGATCCACCGCAATCACCGCCACGGTGCGCCCGGCGGCGCGCAGGGTGGTAATAAGAGCGCCGGTCAGCGTGGACTTGCCGACACCGGGTGGGCCGGTCAGGCCGATGACCTGGGCGACTGGCTCGGCATATGCCGTGTCGAGCAACGCCATGACGTCGGAATGCTCCGAGTCGCTTTCCAGACGCGCCAAAGTCCGGGCCAGAGCCCCCTTTTCGCCGCGCGCCAAAGCCGCGCGCAGAGCTTCGAGATTCATGGACGCCTCATACAGGTCGCGGATAATCGCTTCCGTTACCCACGCCCCGTTAAACCTGACAGACCAAGGCGCTTGCCCCTGCTCTCCTCAAAACGTGGTCAGTCCCGCTTCACCGTGTCGGACGACAGGGCTGCCTGGGCGGCGGCCAGGCGGGCGATCGGCACGCGATAGGGCGAGCACGATACGTAGTCCAGTCCCACCTTCTCACAGAACGAAATCGAGGCCGGATCGCCACCGTGCTCACCGCAAATCCCAAGCTTGATCCCCGGACGGGCCTCGCGGCCCCGCGTGGCGGCGATGGCCACCAGTTCGCCGACACCTTCGGTGTCCAAGGTGGCGAACGGGTCGTGCTCCCAGATGCCGGTACGCTGGTATTCCGGCAGGAAGGAACCGGCATCGTCGCGACTGATCCCCAACGTCGTCTGCGTCAGATCGTTGGTACCAAAGCTGAAAAACTGGGCCGACTCGGCGATGTCGCCGGCGCGCAGCGCGGCGCGCGGCAACTCGATCATGGTGCCGACCATGTACTCGAATTTATGCCCCGACGACGCCATCACCTGCTGCGCCACCTTGTCGACCAGCGCCTTGAGGATATCCAACTCCTTCTTGGTGCCGACCAGCGGGATCATCACCTCGGGAACCACCGTGTCACCCGTGCTCCTGGCAACCTCGACCACCGCCTCGAAAATGGCGTGGGCCTGCATCTCGTAAATTTCGGGATAGGTGATACCGAGTCGGCAGCCGCGCAGGCCCAGCATCGGATTCGATTCGTGCAATTGCGCCGAGCGCTGGCGCACCCGCAGCACGTCGGTGCCCGCCGCCTTGGCGACATCGGCCACTTCGGCATCCGAGTTGGGCAGAAATTCGTGCAGCGGCGGGTCGAGCAGGCGAATCGTGACGGGCAGGCCCTTCATGATGGTGAACAGCTCGACGAAATCGCGGCGCTGCATCGGCTCCAGCTTGGCGAGCGCGGCACGGCGGCCAGCTTCGCTCTCCGCCAGAATCATCTCGCGCATGACGATGATGCGCTCGGCGTCGAAGAACATGTGCTCGGTGCGGCAGAGGCCAATGCCCTCGCAACCGAACTTGCGGGCCGTGCGGGCGTCCAGCGGCGTCTCGGCGTTGGTGCGCACCTTCATGCGACGCAACGAATCGGCCCAGGCCATCAGCGTGGCGAAGTCTCCCGACAACTCGGGCTGAATGGTCGGCACCTCGCCCAGCATGACCTCGCCGGTGGAACCATCGATGGTAACGATGTCACCGGCCTTCACCACCGTGCCCCGCACGGTTATGGTCTGGGCGGCGTAGTCGATTCGCAGATCACCGGCACCGGCGACGCAGGCGCGGCCCATGCCGCGGGCCACCACCGCCGCGTGGCTGGTCATGCCGCCGCGAGTCGTCAGAATGCCCCTGGCGGCGTGCATGCCGTGGATATCTTCCGGCGAGGTTTCGATCCGGCAGAGGATCACCGCCTCGCCGATGCCGGCCTTGGCCTCGGCCTCGTCTGCCGAAAACACCACCCGGCCGGATGCCGCCCCCGGCGATGCCGGCAGGCCGCGCGCGACCACCTTCTTTTCGGCCTTGGGGTCGAGCGTAGGATGCAGCAGTTGATCCAGCGAGGCCGGATCGATTCGCTTCACCGCCTCCGCGTGATCGATCACCTCTTCGGCACACAGGTCCACGGCGATCTTCAGCGCGGCGGCGGCGGTGCGCTTGCCGGTGCGGGTCTGCAGCATGAACAGCTTGTTCTGCTGCACCGTGAACTCGATGTCCTGCATATCGCGGTAGTGCCGCTCCAGCCTCAGGCGCACCTCGTTCAACTGGTTGAACACCTCCGGCATGACCTCTTCCATGGCCGGCAGGGTCGATTTGTTGGCGTGCTTGCCGACGATGGTCAAATGCTGCGGCGTGCGAATGCCGGCCACCACGTCCTCACCCTGGGCGTTCACCAGATACTCGCCGTAGAACTGGTTCTCGCCGGTCGACGGGTTGCGGGTGAAGGCCACGCCGGTGGCACAGTCGCTGCCCATGTTGCCGAACACCATGGCCTGGACGTTGACCGCCGTACCCCAGTCGGCCGGAATGTCGTGCAGCTTGCGATAGGTGATGGCGCGCTGATTCATCCATGAACCGAATACCGCGCCGATGGCGCCCCAAAGCTGCTCCGCCGGGTCTTGCGGGAACGGCCTGCCCAACTCGTCCTCGACCACCTTCTTGTAGCCCTCGATCACCGCCTGCCAATCTTCGGCGGTCAGTTCGGTGTCGAGATTGAGGATCCGGTCGCGCTTGTGGTGTTCGAGGATTTCCTCGAAGTGGTGATGGTCCACGTCCAGCACGACGTTGCCGTACATCTGAATGAAGCGGCGATAGCTGTCGTAGGCGAATCGGGCGTCGCCGGAGCGCTTGACCAGCCCCAGCACGGTCACGTCATTGAGGCCCAGGTTCAGGACCGTATCCATCATGCCGGGCATCGAAGCGCGGGCGCCGGAGCGGACCGACACCAGGAGCGGGTTGTTCACGTCGCCGAACTTGGCGTCCATGATCCCTTCCACGCTGGCCAGAGCCGCCTCGACCTGCGCCGTCAGATCGGCCGGGTAGGTCCGACCTTGGGCATAGAAATAGGTGCACAGTTCGGTGGTGATGGTGAAGCCCGGCGGAACCGGCAGCCCCAGACTGCTCATCTCGGCAAGGTTGGCTCCTTTGCCGCCGAGCAGGTTCTTCATCTCGGCGCGGCCTTCCGCCTTGCCGTCACCGAAGCTGTAGACCCACTTGGTTGCGCCCTGGCTGCCCATGGTGACTCCCCCACATACGCGTTGTCGTTATGCGCACTCTGCGGATCGAGACTATCCCTCGATTCGCGAAAAATCGGCCACCGCATTCAAGGTGGCGCGGATCTGGCTCAGCAGCTTGAGACGGTTGGCCCGTAGGCCCGAGTCGTCGGCATTCACCGTCACCTTGTCGAAGAAGGCGTCGACCGGTACGCGCAACTTGGCGAGCGCGGCCATGCCGCCGGCGAAGTCCTCGGCGTCCAGCCGGGGCTTGGCCGCCTGCTCGACCTCGGCCAACGCCGCCGCCAGGGCCTTTTCCTCATCCTGCTGGAGGAGAGCGGCGTTCGGCGCGTCGGCGTAGGTCTTGCCGTCCTTCTTCTCCTCGATTCGCACGATGTTCGAGGCGCGGCGGTAGGCGGTCAGCAGGTTGGCACCGTCGTCGGTACCCAGGAAGCCCTGAAGCGCGGCCACTCGGGCCAGCAAACGGTTCAGGTCGTCCTCGCCGCCCAGCGCGAACACGGCGTCCACCAGATCATGGCGCACGCCCTTGTCGCGCAGCACCACCTTCAGGCGGTCGGCGAAGAAGTCGAGAAGCTGGCGGGCCACCTCATCGGCGGTCGCCAGACCAGCGACAGCGTAGAGGCGGTGGGCGGTGCGGAACACGTCGATCAGCGACAGACGCAGACCGTTCTCGACCACCAACCGAATCCCCCCCAGCGCCGCGCGGCGCAGCGCGTAGGGGTCCTTGGAGCCGGTGGGCTTTTCGTCGATGGCGAAGAAGCCGACCAGGGTGTCGATCTTGTCGGCCAGCGCCACCGCCACCGACACCGGCGCCGTCGGACAGCGGTCGTTGGGACCGAGCGGGCTGTAATGGTCGGCGATGGCCTCGGCCACCGCCGGCTTCTCGCCCTCGCCCAGCGCGTAGTAGCGGCCCATGACGCCCTGAAGCTCGGGGAACTCGCCGACTACGCCGGTGACGAGGTCCGCCTTCGCCAGGGTGGCGGCGGTGCGGGCCTGATCCGAGTCGGCGCCCGGCACCTTGCCGGCGATCTCGGCGGCCAATGCCGCGACTCGCGCCACCTTCTCGGCCACCGTACCCAGCTTGGCGTGGAAAGTGATATCGGCCAGCGCCGGGACGCGCTCTTCCAGCCTGGTCTTGCGATCGAGATCCCAGAAGAACTTGGCATCGGACAGGCGGGCGCGCAGCACGCGCTCGTTACCGGCCGTCACCGCCTTGCCGCCGTCCTGGGTCACCATGTTGGCGACCACGACGAATCGGGGCGCCATGGCGCCATCGGCCTTGGTCAGGGCGAAATACTTCTGATGCGTGCGCATGGAGGTGATCAGCACCTCCGGCGGCACGTCCATGAACTTCTCGTCGATGGCGCCGACCAGCACCACCGGCCACTCGACCAGACCGCAAACTTCCTCCAGCAGGCCGTCGTCGGGGGCGACGGTCAATCCCTCCTTGGCGGCAAGCGCGGCGGCGTCCTCGGCGATGCGCTTCTTGCGCTCCTCACGATCGAGGATGACATGGGCCTTGCGCAGTTTCTCGGCATAGTCGGCGAACGACTCGACACCGAACGGCTCCGATGCCAGGAAACGATGGCCACGGGTGGTGTTGCCGAACGCCAGTGCCGGCATGCCGCCACCGGGCTCGAACTGACCGGCCAGCGGCTTGCCGTCGAACACCGCCAGAATGGAGTGCAGCGGGCGTACCCAGCGCACCGCCGACGAACCCCAGCGCATCGACTTCGGCCACGGCAGCTCGGCCATGGCGGCAAGGGCGATCTCCGACAGCACCTCGGCCGTGGCGCGGCCCTTCCTCTCGGCCACCGCGAACCAGAACACGCCTTTGCCGGTATCACGCTGCTCGCACTGTTCCAGGCTTTCCAGCCCGGCGGCCTTGAGGAAGCCCTGGACGGCCTGTTCGGGCGAACCGACTCGCGGCCCCTTCTTCTCCTCTTTCACGTCCGGCTGGCGGGCGGGCAACCCGTCGACCACCAACGCCAGACGGCGCGGAGTCGAGTGGGCCTCGGCGCGGGAGAAGGTGAGGCCGGCGGCGGTCAGGCGGTCGGTGACCAGCTTCTTCAGGTCACCAGCGGCCCGCGCCTGCATGCGCGCCGGAATGTCCTCGGAGAAGAGTTCGAGAAGGAGTTCGGACATGGCTTCTTTCCGGGCGTTCTTCGCGTCTTCGTGTTCCAGCGGGAGGGCCGTCAGCGCGACCCGGCGAGCCAAGCTTCGCAGCAGGCCTTGGCGAGAGCGCGGACGCGGCCGATGTAGGCGGCGCGCTCGACCACGCTGATAACGCCGCGGGCATCCAGTAGATTGAACATATGGCTGGCCTTGATGCACTGATCGTAGGCGGGCAGCGCCACGCCCTTGTCCAGAAGCGCCTGACACTCGGCCTCGGCGTCCTTGAAGTGCTCCAACAGCTTGTCGGTATTGGCGTGCTCGAAGTTGTAGGCGGAGTATTCCCGCTCGGCGCGGTGGAACACGTCGCGGTACTTCACGCCGTGGCCGTTGAAGTCCAGATCATAGACGTTCTCCACGCCCTGGACGTACATGGCCAGACGCTCCAGGCCGTAAGTGATCTCGGCCGATACCGGATCGCACTCGATGCCACCCACCTGCTGAAAATAGGTGAACTGCGTCACCTCCATGCCGTCGCACCACACCTCCCAGCCCAGCCCCCAGGCGCCCAAGGTCGGGCTTTCCCAGTCGTCCTCGACGAAGCGAATGTCGTGAAGGTCCGGGTTGATGCCGAGGTGGCGCAGGCTGTCCAGGTAAAGTTCCTGCACGTTGGCCGGCGAAGGCTTCAAGATCACCTGATACTGGTAATAGTGCTGCAGGCGATTCGGGTTCTCGCCATAGCGACCGTCCTTGGGCCGGCGCGAGGGCTGAACGTAGGCGGCCTTCCACGCGTCCGGCCCCAGCGCGCGCAACGTGGTGGCGGGGTGAAAGGTGCCGGCGCCGACCTCCATGTCGTAGGGCTGGAGGATGACGCAGCCTTGCTCGGCCCAATAGTTCTGGAGCTTGAGGATCAGCCCCTGAAAAGACAAGGGCTTCGCGACATCGGAGGACGCCATGGCTTTGGTCACATTAATATTATGTTGCAACGCGATGCACCATACGCGGGCATTGTTCGGGAATCAAGCGATGGAACTGATACATTCTTGCGCGAATCCGTCGCGGTGAGGTCACCGCCCGTAGGGACAGTCCGGCCGTCCGCAGGGACCGGAATCGGCCGACACCCAGGTGGTGCAGCGCGGGCATTTCTCCAGGTCCTCGGCCTGCGCCGGCGGGCGGGTAGCGGATCGCGCTACCTTCGGCCCCTCCTGCTTGCGCACCCGCTCGACGCGGGACAGCCAGCGCAGGCCGAACCAGACGGCGGCGATGACCACAATCAGCGTGACGAGCTTGGGAAAGCTGAGCATGGCCGCAGAGTGTCATAACCACCCCTCCCGGCCAAAGCGGAAAAACGCCGATTACAGCCCGAAGCGCCCCCACAGGGCTCGCTCCTCCAACGCGGTCAGGACAGCACCGGCAGCCTCGCCAGCCAAACCATGTCCCGCCGGCCGTGCCGTCATTCGCAGGCGCCGGCGCAGCCAACCGCGCTGCCCCTCCACCAACCGCAGCCGCACCTTGTCGCCGAAGCGTCGACGCAGGACGGTGCGCGGATCGCCGATGCCATCCACCAACCCGAACCCCAATGCCTTGCGCCCAGCCCAGAACTCGCCGGAGAACAGCACATTCTCGTCCCCCTTCAGGCGCCCGGCGCGACGGTCGCGGACCATGGCCTTGAACGCCTCGTGAATGTCGTCCTGGATGGCGCGCAGGTGGGCCACGTCCTCCTCGCGCTGGGGCAGAAAGGGGTCCAGCATCGCCTTGCGCTCGCCCGAGGTGAACAGGCGGCGCTCGACACCATGACGCTGGATGAAGTCGTGAAAACCAAAGCCGGAGAACAGCACGCCGATCGAGCCGATGAGGGAGGATTCGTCGGCCCAAATCTCATCCGCCGCGCAAGCCAGCCAATAGCCGCCCGAAGCGGCGACATCCTCAGTGAAGGCGATCACCGGCACCTTCTTCTCCGCCGCTAAATCGCGGATGCGCCGCGCGATCAGCGAAGACTGGACCGGCGAGCCCCCGGGCGAATTCACCACCAGGGCGACGGCGGCCTGCTTGGCCGGGGCAAAGGCGCGCTCCAGCAGCCCGGCCACCCCGGTCAGGGAGAGACCCGACCCGAAACGGCCGGCTTGGCCGATGACACCATGCAGGCGAACGACCGAAACCAGGGGCGGCTTGGGGGTGAACGGCAGGCGTGCGGTGATGGCTTCCAGCATACTCTTAAGATAGTCGTGGCGACGTCGGGGCAAGCCCCCACCTTACCACAGCAAAGGTGCCGCGTCGCGCAGCACCGCCTCGGCTCGGGGCGTGTAGGCGTTGCCCTCCCCGTGCAGAGTCAACCCGGCCGCCAGCGTCGCCGGCCCCCGCCCCCCTTTGCGGGCGCTGACGACGACTCGGCGCGCCTCCTCGCCGGCACGGGGCCACAGGGGAAACAGAATCAGCGAGCCGAACCGCTCCCGGTGCAACAACGCCACGATCTCGTCAAGGCGATCGGCGCGGTGGATGATCGTGAACCAGCCCTTGTTTTTAAGCAGCCGGCGCGCGGCCGCGATCCAGTCCGCCAGCCGGGCCTCGCCCTCGCCATGGGCCATCGCCCGGCCATCGACCGGCGGCGCGGTATGGGCACCGGGGCGCAGATAAGGGGGATTGGCCATGACCCGGTCGAAGCTCCCCAGGGCCGGCGGGCGCAGCAGGTCGCCGGTCATGATCGCCACCCTGTCGCCAAAGCCGCTGTCCGCCGCGTTGCGGCGCCCAAGCTCGGCAAGGTCGGACTGCATCTCCAGCCCGACCAGCGAGGTGCCGGGAACGCGGGCGGCCAGGCACAGGGCCGCCGCGCCGACTCCACAGCCAAGGTCGAGCACCCGCTCCCCGGCCTGGGCCGGGACGGCGGCGGCCAGCAGCACCGGATCGACGGCGGCGCGGTAGCCCCGGCGCGGTTGGGCGAGTCGCACGCGGCCGCCTAAAAGCGTGTCGTGGGTGATGTCCAGGGAGGTCATGGCGCGGGCAGGCTCACCCCGGCCTCGATCAGGATGCGTCGGGCGGGCTCATAATCCGCCTCGGCCACGGCAAGCCGCCGCGGAATGGCACCGATGGAGCCTTCGAGGATGGACGTATGCAGATCGAACACCATGATTTCGATGCGGGCGTCGGCCAACAACGCCATCACCCAGGAGAGGAGAACCGCATCGGTAGTACGTAGGAGTTCCTTCATATTCCATAAGGCGAGGCAAGCGGCTTGACCGGAACCAGTCACAGGGTATGCTCGCTGTCCTCAACAGCCGCGTCAATCATTGTTGGAGCACGGAGTTGGCGGTCGTCACCAATCTCGATCCGAGCCGGCGCAAGCCCGCCTCGACGCCGCTGGACGATCTGACATCGCTGGTCGCTGACGACCTGAAGGCGGTGAACGACATTATCATCCAGCGGATGCACTCGTCGGTCGATCTGATCCCGCAGTTGGCGGGATACATCATCACCGCGGGCGGCAAACGGCTGCGTCCCGTTCTCACCCTGGCATCGGCCAAGCTCTGCGGCTATTCCGGCGAGCGGCATCGGGGTCTGGCGGCGGCGGTGGAGTTCATCCACACAGCCACCCTGCTCCACGATGACGTGGTCGATGAAAGCGACCTGCGCCGAGGCATGGCCTCGGCCAACGCCGTTTTCGGCAACAAGGCCAGCGTGCTAGTGGGTGATTTCCTGTTCAGCCGCGCCTTCCTGTTGATGGTGGACGACGGATCGCTCGACGTACTGCGCATCATGTCGCAGGCCTCGGCGGTGCTGGCTGAAGGCGAGGTCCTCCAGTTGTCCACCTCCAACGACACCGAAACCAGCGAACAGGCCTATCTCGAGGTTATCACGGCGAAAACGGCCGAGCTGTTCGCCGCCGCCTGTCAACTGGGCGCGGTGGTCGCCGACCGCCCGAAGACGGAGGAGGAGGCGCTACGCAAGTTTGGCATGAACCTCGGCGCCGCCTTCCAGCTGGTGGACGACGTGCTGGATTACTCGGCCTTCCAGGCGCGGCTCGGCAAAACGGTCGGCGACGATTTTCGCGAAGGCAAGATCACCTTGCCCGTGGTGCTGGCCATCCAGCGCGGCACCGAGGAGGAGCGCGACTTCTGGCGGCGCTGCCTGGAGGACATGGAGCAGACCGACGCCGACCTGGAGCACGCCCAGGAACTGCTCGTTCACCACAATGCGCTACGCGACACCGTAGAGCGGGCGCGGTACTACGGCGCCATTGCGCGTGACGCGCTCGGCCATTTCGCGGATTCGGCAACCAAACGGGCGATGTTGGACGTCATCGACTTCGTCATCGATCGAGAATATTAAGGCGAACGCGAAATAGGGCTTGCGGAAGCGCTTCGATACCGCTACATAAGCGCTCCGCGAACGGGACGGAGAGTAGCTCAGCCTGGTAGAGCACTGCTTTCGGGAGGC
>DASPMK010000238.1:0-22477 GCA_035627075.1 Azospirillaceae bacterium | reverse complement strand
CGCTGCCATCGGGCAGCTTCAGATCGGTGACCAGCACCGCCGGAACATGCGCCGAGCACAAGGCGCGCGCCTCCTCCAGCGTCGCAGCCACGGCAACCAATTCCAGGGAGGCGGCGCTGCCCAGGATCGTTGCCATGCGTTCCCGGATCGGCGCATCGTCCTCCACCAGCATGACACGGATCCGGTGATCCGGTGTCATGGCAATACTCTGCTCCTCTGTCGGCACGCCCGTGGGCCTTTCTTCGCGGCAGCATCTGTTTCCCGGCCTTGCCACTGAAACGCCTGTCCGCCGCCTTCATTGCAGAACTTTCCATCCCCACTCGAATGAAGGGTGGGAATTGAACTTAGTGGGAGCCGAAGGTGAGCCGCAATACCCAAGACATGTGAGGGCAAGCCAACCGTGACCTTGCCCGCGTGCGACGCCTCTCTCTGGGCCGATGGCGTCTATCTTCAGGCGCGGCATGGAGAGCCGGCGGCCGAGTGCATGCTGGTGATCCTCAGCGCCACGCCGGAAGGCCGCAAGGAACGGGTCGGCTTCCAAGGTCGGCGTGCGCGAGAGCGCCCAGGGCTGGCGGGAATTGCTGGCGCCGCCCGTATCATATGGTCGACGGCCTGAATCGCTTCGACATCGCCCGCGTCGAAAGGCGGTTGACATACCCGTGCCTGCAACTCGACCACGTTGCGGATACCATGATTGATGCGGACGTGGCCTCGTGGATAGTCGGTGCCGGTCATGGGGTCGAGAGAGCGACGGAGTTCCTCAACATCATCCAACACCATGCCCAGATTCGGCATGCCCCTCACCCTCTCTCGCCTACGAATCAGCAAAGGGGAGCGAACACCGCGAAGGAATCCTCCTCTCCCGGCTTTATCGCCACTGACGATAAAGCGGCCGATTTTATACGACCTGTGGCTCCCCCATGCCGAGTCGCCCGCAAATTAAATTGCGCCACGGCGTTTGAAACACACCTTAAGATGCAACACCTCTCTCCTTCTGCTTCGGTCGAAACGCCTTGCAGACCTCGGGATCGGTGTTGATCCAGTACCCGCCGATCAGGTCCAGACAGTAGGGTACGGCGGCGAAGACGGCGCGGAAGCAGTCGGCAACCGCCGAGGGCTTGCCCGGCATGTTGACGATCAGGCTTTTGCCCCTGATGCCGGCGGTCTGGCGCGACAGGATGGCGGTGGGCACCACCTTCAGGCTTTCCAGCCGCATCGCTTCACCGAAGCCCGGCATCATCTTGCCGCACACCGCCTCGGTCGCCTCCGGCGTCACGTCGCGCGGCGCCGGCCCGGTACCGCCGGTGGTCAGCACCAGCGAACAGCCCTCCCGATCGCACAATTCCTTCAACGCCGCCTCGATCACCGGCCGCTCGTCGGGAATAAGACGAAGGACCGGGCGCCACGGCGTAGTGAGGTAACGCTTCAGTTCCGCCTCGATGGCGGGACCGCCCTGGTCCTGATACACGCCCTGACTGGCGCGGTCGGAGACGACGACGATGCCGATGGGAACTTCCTGCATGCTATGGCCTCCCTGCTCTGCCGCCGAAGAATAGGCCGGCAGCCCGCAAGGGTCCAGGGCATGGCGGCGGGGCGGCGCTTAGTCTATCCTTGTTGCCCTTACCCGTTTCCGGAGCCGTCATGCCCCAAACCCTGCTGTCCGCCGTCCGCTCCATCGCCCGCGAGGCCGGCGCGGTGATCTTGCGCTACTACAACGACACCATGTCGGTGGAGACCAAGGCCGACGGCAGCCCGGTGACCCAGGCGGATCAGGCCGCCGAGCATGTCATCCTGCCGGCGCTGCACCACTTGGCGCCCGGCGTGCCGGTGGTGGCGGAGGAGGCGGTAGCCGCCGGCCACGTACCCGACATTTCGGGCGGGCGGTTCTGGCTGGTCGATCCCCTGGACGGCACCAAGGAATTCATCAAGCGCAACGGCGAGTTCACGGTGAACATCGCGCTGATCGAAAACGGCGTGCCGGTGCTGGGCGTGGTCTATGCCCCGGCGCTGGGCGAGCTTTACGCCGGGGCCGGTCCCGGCACCGCCATCGCCTGGGACGACCTGCACCCCCACCACGACCACCCGATTTCCGCCCGCGCCATTCCGGCCGACGGCGCGACGGTGGTCGCCAGCCGCTCGCACGGCGATCCGGCCAAACTGGACGCCTTCCTGGCGAACTACACGGTGAAGGAGACGTGCGGGCGCGGCAGCTCGCTGAAGTTCTGCCTGATCGCCAAGGGCGAGGCCGACCTCTACCCCCGTTTCGGCCCCACCTGCGAGTGGGATACCGCTGCCGGCCACGCCGTGCTGCTGGCGGCCGGTGGCCGGGTGGAGACGGTGGACGGCCGGTCGCTGACCTATGGTGGCGGCGGCAAGTTCCTGAACCCCGAGTTCATCGCCTACGGCAAGCCATGATCATGACCCTGTCGGACGCGGCGGCGGCGGTGCTGAACGCCGCCGACCCGGCGAAGAAAATCCGCCTGACCTACCGCTATGCCGCCGCGTGGCGCGACGGCGCCATCGCCGAACACGGCGCCACCCTTCCGCCCGACCGCCCGGCGCGGCCGGAAAAGCCGGAGGTCCTGTGGCCGCGCGACATGCCCAAGCGGCGGCGCGGCGGCAGCGAAGCCAACCGGGTGGCGCTGCTGCACGCATTGGCGCACATCGAACTGAACGCCATCGATCTGGCCTGGGACGCGGTGGCGCGGTTCGGCGCGGCCATGCCCAAGGGCTTCTCCGACGACTGGGTGCAAGTGGCCGACGACGAGGCCCGGCACTTCGAGATGCTGGAGGCGCGCATGGCGGTCTACGGCAAAGAATACGGCGACCTGCCGGCCCACGACGGCCTGTGGCAGGCGGCGCTGGAAACCCGGCACGACGTGGCTGCCCGGCTGGCGGTGGTACCGATGGTGCTGGAGGCGCGCGGCCTCGACGTCACTCCCGCCATGTGGGAGTCCCTGCGCAAGGTCGGCGATCCCGAGAGCGCCGCGGCCATCGAGGTGATCCATGCCGAGGAGATCACCCACGTCGCCGCCGGCCACCGCTGGTTCGCCCACGCCTGCCGGGAGCGCGGCCAGGACCCGGTGGTGACGTGGCAGGCCCTCGTCCGCCGCCACTTCAAGGGCCAGCTCAAGCGACCGTTCAACGCGGTGAGCCGGGGCAAGGCGGGGTTGACGCCGGATTTCTACGAGCCGCTGGCCGACGAGCGCTGAAGCAACCTATATTCCTGAAGAAACAGGCGAGGACGAGGCATGAAGCTCAAAGTCATTCTGCATGAGACCGAAGAGGGCGGCTATTGAAGATCAGCATGCAAGTCCATCTTTTTTTGAAAGCTGCCGGCATTTCCTCATCGTATGACGCCTGACGAAACCACCCTTACCCATACCCTGGTCGAGCACCTCTCGGCGATGCTGCGCGGACGACCGTGCCGGGTGGTAGCCGGGCCGGCGCGGGTGGAGATCGTCTGCCAGCCGATGTTCGGCGTCGGCGAGGCGGCTGCCCTGGTGGTGATCACGGTGGGCGACGACGACGGCGCCCCGCCGCCCGACCAGCCGGGCCTGCGCCACTGGCTGATCATGGCCCCCGAGATGCCGCGCGTCCGCCACCATCACCGTTTCGGAACGGAGTGGCGGCAGACCCGGATTGACGGAATCGACGGCATGGTGGACATCGACAGCCTCGATATCGCCTTGCCGCTCGCCGGCCTGTACCGCCGGTGACGGCAGGCCAAATCCCGGAGACTCCGTCATGGCCTGGGCCATCCTGATCGTCGCCGGCCTGCTGGAAATCGGCTGGGCCGTCGGCCTGAAGCATACCGAGGGCTTTACCCGCCTTGTACCCACAGTGCTGACCGCCGGGTCGATGGTGGGCAGCGTGGCGCTGCTGGGTCTTGCCTTGAGAACCCTGCCCATGGGTACGGCCTACGCCGTGTGGACCGGCATCGGCACGGTGGGAACGGCGGCGCTCGGTATGGTCCTTTACGGGGAGCCGGCGGACGGCGCGCGCCTGTTCTGCATCGGCCTGATCGTGGCTGGAATCGTCGGGCTAAAGCTGGTGACAGCGGCTTAAGTTCACGCCCAATTGGGCTATCGGTCGATTTGCGGCTTGCATAGCGGTCGATTACGTTCCATATCAGGCTGGTCGAACTTGCTCTGGGCTAAATGTTCTCCGGCCTCCCCAGGGGGGCAGGGTCTTTCCCCTAAGTGATTTGATGCTCCGATGCAATTCCGTAAGGGGCAACTCCAGTCAGGGAACGATCCATGACCACGGGTACCGTAAAGTTTTTCAACACCACCAAGGGCTTTGGCTTCATTCAGCCGGATGACGGCGGGGCCGACGTTTTCGTTCACATTTCGGCCGTCGAGCGGGCCGGTATGGGCAACCTCAACGAGGGCCAGAAGGTTTCGTTCGAAGCCGTGCGCGACCCCCGTCGGGGCAAGGTCGCTGCCGAGAATCTTCGCGCCATCTAAGCGCGTCGCGATCAGCGGTGGAATGGGGCGGCCTTGGCCGCCCCATTTTTTGTAAAAACACCCTATACCAAGTTCAGAAAGTTCTCCCTTCTGAAACTGGCATTACGCCGGGCGATAGATTTCGCCGCCGTCCTCGCGGAAGCGGCCGGACATTTCGGCCATGCCCTTCGACGCGATCTCCCGCACCTCCTCCGTCAGCTTCATCGAGCAGAACTTCGGTCCGCACATGGAGCAGAAGTGTGCCGTTTTGGCACCATCGGCGGGCAGGGTTTCGTCGTGGTACTTCACCGCCGTTTCCGGGTCCATCGCCAGATGGAACTGGTCCTGCCAGCGGAAGGAGAAGCGCGCTCGGCTCATGGCGTCGTCCCAGGCGCGGGCCGACGGGTGCCCCTTGGCAAGGTCGGCGGCGTGGGCCGCGATCTTGTAGGCGATGACGCCGGCCTTGACGTCGTCGCGGTCGGGCAAGCCCAGATGTTCCTTGGGCGTCACGTAACACAGCATCGCCGTGCCCAACCAACCGATCATCGCGGCGCCGATGGCGCTGGTCAGGTGATCGTAGCCGGGCGACACGTCCGTCACCAAGGGCCCCAGAGTGTAGAACGGCGCCTCATGACAGAGTTGAAGCTGCCGCTCGACGTTCTCCTTGATCTTGTGCAGCGGCACATGGCCCGGCCCCTCGATCAGCACCTGCACATCGTGCCTCCAGGCGACCGAGGTCAACTCGCCCAAGGTTTCCAGCTCGGCGAACTGGGCCGCGTCGTTGGCGTCGGCGATGGAGCCGGGGCGCAGGCCGTCACCCAAGGAAACCGCCACGTCATAGGCCCGCAGGATCTCGCAGATTTCAGCGAATCGGGTGTAGAGGAAGTTTTCCCGGTGATGCGCCAGGCACCACTTGGCCATGATCGCCCCGCCGCGCGACACGATGCCGGTGACGCGCTTGGCGGTCAGCGGGATGTGCGCCAGACGCAGGCCGGCGTGAATGGTGAAATAGTCCACCCCCTGTTCGGCCTGTTCGATCAGGGTGTCGCGGTAGACCTCCCAGGTCAAATCCTCGGCCTTGCCATCGACCTTCTCCAAAGCCTGATAGATCGGCACCGTGCCGATAGGCACCGGGGCGTTGCGGATGATCCATTCGCGGGTGTTGTGGATGTTGCGCCCGGTGGACAGGTCCATCACCGTGTCGCCGCCCCAGCGGATGGCCCACACCATCTTTTCCACCTCCTCCGCCACCGAGGAGGCCACCGCTGAATTGCCGATGTTGGCGTTGATCTTCACCAGGAAGTTCCGGCCGATGATCATCGGCTCGGCCTCGGGGTGGTTGATGTTGGCGGCGATGATGGCGCGACCGCGCGCGATCTCGTCGCGCACGAACTCCGGCGTCACCAGATCGGGCAAAACGGCGCCGCGAGGGTCGCCGTCGCGCGCGGCGCTCGAAGCCGCTGCCACGCGCCCCAGGTTCTCACGGATGGCGACATATTCCATTTCCGGTGTGACGATACCGCGTCGGGCATAGGCCATCTGCGTCACCGACAGACCGGCCTTGGCCCGCAACGGCCGGCGACCGGCGGCGGGAAAGGTGGAGATGTCCGATGCCTCACCGGGTTTCAACCCGTTGTCCTCCGCCTTCACGGCGCGGCCGTCGTATTCCTCCACGTCGCCGCGCGCGGCGATCCAGGCGGCGCGTAGCGGGGTAAGCCCCCGGCGGATATCGATGGCGACCTGGGGATCGGTGTAGGGGCCGGAAGGATCGTAAAGCCGCACCGGCGGCTCGCCCGATGAGGCGGCCAGACAGACCTCGCGCATGGCGACGCGAACATGGGGAAACAACGCGCCCGGCACATGAACCTTGCGCGAGCCCGGCAGCGGGCCGGTGGAAACGGTGAAATCGGGAGTGGGAGTGTCCTTGGGCATGGAACCGCCTGCTGTCCGTGTGGGTCGATGCGGGCAGACCCGGGCACGAGACGCGAAGGCAGACCGGAGCGGGCCCAATGGAGGCTCGCGCGATTCCCGTTCCTACGCCGGCATGACCCGGATCAGGTTCGGAGGGTTGGCCGTGCTGCCATCCTGGGAAGGATGGCCAACGGTGTCTCAGCCCCTTGGCGGGGCCCCCCTGGGAACGGGCGCACGGTGCGGCAAGCAGGTATGGTTGTCAATCGCCGATCAAAAAGTTGTTCGAAGCGGCGCCTTTTTCGCTACAATTGGGGCGGCGGGTGCAGGAACACCCGCCGCTTCACAACTGGAAGAAAGAGCATGCGGCATATGCCCTTACTCCTGGTGCTCCAATGGCGGGGCTGGCGGCTTCAAATCCGCTTGACCCGTCCGAGGACCTAGGAGCCGGCCGGTGGGTGCGGTAACGCCCACCGGTCACCTCCTTGAAAATAGCGCAGATTTCTCCCCGCGACAACGCTGTATGTAAGTCAGCCTTACTTTCCGCTAGTAAGCCGCACTTAACCCATTAACACCTCGTAAGGAGCAAGCCGCCCATCCGACAATTCCATCAGCCGGGGCGCGTCGGTCCACAAGAGCAGGCAGCGTACGGCCCGGCCGGGATAGATGGCCCGCAACGCCTGCCGATACAGCGCCATTTGCCGCAGATAGACCGCCGGCACGTCCCTTTCCTCGGTCGGCGGCGGCCGATTGGTCTTGTAATCGACGATCCATACCGCGTCATCGGTCAGCGCCAGCCGGTCGATCTGGCCGGAAATGGCCTGTGTTCCCACCAGCCCCACCACCGGCACCTCGGCGCGGCTGGCCGGGCCGAACAGGTGGCGGAAGTCGGGATGGTCGAGCACCGCCAGGGTTTCGGCGGCAATCTCGTCCTGCGCCCAATCCGGCAACTGGTGGGACGGCGAGGCCAGGAACCGGCGGCACGCCGCCTCGCGGTGTTCCGGCGCCACGTCGGGCAGGGTTTGCAGCAGTCGGTGAATGAGGATGCCGCGTCGGAACCCGGCGCCATCGTCCGACCCCAACGGCGAGCGAACCGGCGGGTCCTCGCCTTCCGGCTTGGACGGGGTCAGCGGGCGCGACGGCATCGGTTCGGCTTCAGGAGGTACATTCCACCAGCCGGGCAACGCTTTCGCCGTGGCAATCTGCACCTCCCCGGCGCCGTCGTCCTTGGGCCGTTCGATCTGCAATTCACGCAGGCGCAGGGCCGGACCGCTCCAGCCCTCTGACCCGAAACCGGTGGCGTCGAAGTCGAACGGTTCGGCCAGCGGGTCCAGGGCGCGGGCCACCAGATTGTACCAGCAGTTCTCGTCAGGCGTACGCTTGCCGTGCCAGCCGCAGACGTACAGCCGGTCTTCCGCCCGCGTCAGCGCGACGTACAGCAGCCGCCGGTACTCCTGGTCGCGCTTGTGATTGGCACGGGCACGGACCGAGGCTGTCGCCACATCCTCATGGTCACGGCGCGCGGCGAACAACGGCACCGCCTCGCCCTCCTCAAGCCACAGGATGCGCGGGCTCTGGCTTGGCAGGCCCATGGTGTCGGGCAGGAAAACGATAGGCGCCTGAAGCCCCTTGGAGCCATGCACCGTCATGATCCGTACGTGTCCGCCGCCGGCCTCCAGCTCGCGCTTGATCTCCGCCTCGCTGGCCTGGAGCCAATGCAGGAAGGCTTGCAGGGTCGGCGGGTGTACGCGTTCGAACGCCAGACAGACCGACAGGAATTCGTCCAGCGGGTCCTGCGCTTCCGGCCCCAACCGCTTCAAAATCGCCCGCCGCCCGCTGACCGCATCGGCCGGGCACGGAGCGGCGAGCAGGCCGGCGAACAGCTCATAAGGTCGGGTGAAGCCGGTGGCGGCCAGCAGCTTCGCCAGGAACGCGCGGGCCTCGCCGAACGCCGGGTTCTCGTCCGCCCGCGCCACCAGCGCCGACCACAGCCGCCCCCGCCGCCCGTGCGCCAGACCGAAAAGCTGGTCTTCGGAAAAGCCTATCAACGGCCCCTTCAGCACCGTCGCCAGCGTCAGATCGTCTTCGGGCAGCAGCAGGAATTCGGCCAGGGCCATCAGGTCCATCACCGCCAACTGCTCGGTCAGCACCATGCGGTCCACGCCGGCCACCGGCACGGCGCGGTCCTTCAGCGCGCGCACCAGTTCGGTGACGAAGCCGGTGCGCCGGCGCACCAGCACCAGCACGTCGCCCGCCCGCACCGGACGGCCGCGCGATTCCAGCATCTCGCCATCGGCCACCCAGCGGCGGATGGTTTCAGCGATGACCGAGGCCAGCCGGGCCGAAGGTGCATCGACGCTTTCGCGCGCCAACGGCGGCGCCCACGGTTCCGGGTCGGGCCGGTCTTCCGGAGCTACCGGCGGCCAAATCTCCACCCGCCCGGCATGCCCCCGGCGAAAGGCGATGTGTCGGATGACGGTGGACGCCTCGAACGCCACGCCGTCGCGAGCCTCGTCCAGGGCGAACACCGCGTCCACCGCCTGTAACACGGCGGCGGTGGAACGGAAGGACATGTCGAGGTCCACCTGCGCCCAGATGCGTTGCGCCGTCGCCGCCCGTTCCTGGAAATGGCGGCGCATCCGCACGAACTCGGCCGGGTCGGCGCGCTGGAAGCTGTAGATCGACTGTTTCTCGTCGCCCACGGCGAAGACGGTGCGGACGGGATCGCGCGCGCCTTCGCCGGAAAAGAACTCCTCAGTCAGGCGGGCCACCACCTGCCATTGCTCGGGGTTAGTGTCCTGCGCCTCGTCGATCAGAATATGGTCCAGGCCGCCGTCGAGCTTGAACAGCACCCACGAGGCCACGCCGGCCGTGTCGAGCAGCCGGGCGGTGGCAAGGATGAGGTCGTCGAAATCCAACAGCGCCCGCGCGTCCTTGGCCGTCTCGTAGGCGCCCAGCAACGCCTCGGCCAGAGTCAGCAGCGCCGCCGTGGACACCGCCACGCGGGCGGGTTTCAGGCGCGCCAGCACCTCCACCAGCCGCGCCGCCTCGGCGGCCAGGGCATCGACCGCCGCCGCCGTCGCCGCCTTCTTGGTGATCAGCGTCTTGCGGACGGCGTTCTCGGCGGTCAGGAACAGCCGCCTATAGGCGTGGAACGCCTCGATCCGCCGTTCGGCCGCGTCCAGCCAGTGCTGCACCGCCCCTCCCCGGTCGCGGTCGCTGTCCGAGCCCAGGCTCAAGGCCCGGCAGGCTTCGCGCAACGCCGGAGCGTCGATGGCGTCGTCGGCGCAGGCGCCGGCCAGGATGGACTCCTCAGTCTCCCCCTCCGCGACGCCCAGATGGGCGCGCACGGCGGCGATGGTGCCTTCCAGTCCGTCGTGGCGGGCGAAAATGCGTTTCAGCCGCCCACGCTCCGACGCCAGTTCGGCGATGAGGTCGTGGAAATCATCTTGCGGCACCTCACCGGCCAGCCGGTTCAGCGCGAGGCCCAACGGGCTGTCGGGCCGCATTCGCGCTTTCTGGAGCACCTGATCGCGCGCTTCGGTCAGCAACTCGCCCGAGGTACGGTCGTCCATCACCTCGAAATGCGGCACCAGCCCGGCTTCCAGCGGGAAGCGGCGCAGCAGCGATTGACAGAAGGCGTGGATGGTCTGGATCTTCATGCCGCCAGGGCAATCGACCACGCGGGCGAACAGCCGCCGCGCCGCCGTGCGCGCGGCGGCGTGGGGCCGCGCGCCGTTCAGATTGGCGAGCATGTCCTCCAGCGCCGCATCGTCCGCCGTCGCCCATTTTGCGAGCGTGCCGTTGACGCGGTTGGCCATCTCGGCGGCGGCGGCCTTGGTGAAGGTCAGGCACAGGATGCGGTGCGGCGGCGTGCCGGCCAGCATCAGCCGCAACACGCGGTCGGTCAGCACCTTGGTCTTGCCCGACCCGGCACTGGCCGCCACCCACACCGACGCCTCGGGATCGGAGGCGCGGCGCTGCTTGACATTGGGATCGAGGGTATCGAGCAGATTCATGGCCGCCATTCTGCCATCACCGGAACGGCGGCGGCGAGCGACCGATCAAGGACCGCCTCATTCCTTTTCGCCGTAAGCGATCTGGAGCATGCGGAGACTGTAGATGATCCACTCGACATCGGCCTTGATGTCGGGATAGCGGAAAAAGCAATAGATCAAGTCGCGTTCGGCCATGGGATCGATCTTATCGACGCTAAACTGAAGGATCACGGTTGCCAGACGGTATACGAAGATCGGCCCGGCTAGTTTAGGATAAGCTGACCGCTGGGCTCGCGTTGAAAAACGAAACAGGGTTTCCGGGTCGGCCTCCAAAATCGCTACGGCCAAAAGACCGGCGATTTTGGAAAAGTTAATCCTATGATCCTCGTCAAAATCATTATCCAATCGAAACCGGGCGACCTTCTCGATGTAGCGCCGTACAATCGTGTCCAAGTACTGACTAGCAAAATTAAACGCAACCGCGTTAGGTTCGCCATGAAGATCAAAAATTAAATCGGATAAGATGCGAGCGGTGTGCTCCCCAACTTTAATCAGGAAGTTTTTGCGCTGCAAAAATTTCCGCTCGAAATCAGGTGATTCGAAACCAAATTCGACATCAAGTTCCGAAAAAGACATTTTCGAATCCAGATTAATCCTTTTATTTGGAAATTGAACTAACGAAATTCCTCATTCTTTCTTTGAATTGTTTGTCTGTACGCTCCATATAACGCAGAGCTTCCATCTCGTCAAATACGGGGCTATTATTCTTCATGCGCAAACCATCGAGCATCTGCTCTGAAGGGAAAGGCAAATGGAGCTTGTCAGTCCGACTCTGGCCGTCGTCCATTGGTAGAAGCAACGTGCGCTTATTTTTCCCCATCGCTATCCCCGCCAGCTATGCGTCAGCAACACTCCTCAAATATAACAATGCTCTTAAAAAAGGGGAAGGAAAGCCGCGCTTAAAGTGCGCACCCATCATTCCCCACCTCCCCCACCCGCCGACCATTCCGGCACGCGGGCCAAGTGGGCATAATCAGTATAACGCGGCGCGCGGTCGGGGCGCGGCTGCGACCAGTACGGCGTGGCCGGATCGTCGAACGCGGCGATCAGCGCCTCCAGCCCGGCTCTCGCCTGGGCCGACAGGGTGGAAATGGCGTCCTCCTTCACCGGGCGCTTTTCCTCGCCGGGCGGATCGCCCCCGGTCAGGCGCCAGAAGGCCAGCGCCCCCACCGCCGCCGGGGCGATGTCGGTGAAGCCGCCGGCCTCGGCCATCGCCGCCTCCAGGGGAAGCTGCGGCGCGAAGCCCAGTTGCACCTCGGTGCTCGATGGCGGCTGGCCGGTTTTGTAGTCAATGATCATTAGTCGTTGGTCGGGCAAGCGGTCGATGCGGTCGGCCTTGGCGGTCAGGCGGAACGGGCCGGCGTGGCCGGGCAGATCAAGGTGGCCGCCGATCTCGGTCGCCACGGGCTTGGTGGTGTGCCGCCGCTCGCGCTCGGTATCGACGAACCAGCCGGCGATGCGCTCGAACCGCGGCCACCAGAAGGCCCACACCTCGGGCTGGGCCAGGGCGTCGCCGAATGCCTCCCGGCCAAACCGCAGCAGTTCCTCCAGCGCGTTGCCCGGCAGCACCGACGGGTAGGCGCGCACGAAGTCGTCCAGCGCCTTGTGGATGAATTGTCCGCGCTCCGAGGCGCCGGGATCGGCAGCGATGGGGTCGAGCTTGCGCAGGCCCAGCACATGCTTGGCATAAACGGCATAAGGGTCGCGCATCCACGTCTCGATCTCGGTGACCGACAGCTTGCGCGGCCGCGCTGCCACCGGCGGGCATGGCCGGGGCGGGGCGGCGGGGCGCACGGCGGCGGGCGTGTCCAGCGCCTTGGCCCAGCCCAGCCATACCGGCGCCTCGGCGTCCAGCACACCGTCCAACCCCGCCGCGCGCAGCACGGTATCCAGGCGCAGCAGCCAGCGCGACGGCACGGTGGGAGTCCCGTCGACGCGGATGGCGCGGGTGAACACCACCTCGGGCGCGCCGCAGCCCTGGGCGAAGTCGTGGGCTGACAAGCCGATGAAGGACTCCGGTGCCGGCAGGCCGAAGGACGCCCGCATCGGGCGCGACATCCAGGGATCGACCGGCGGCTCGGGCGGCCAGGTTCCTTCGTTCAAGCCGCCCAGGATCATCAGGTCGGCGTGGTGCATCCGCACCTCCATCGGCCCGAGGATGAACAGGCGGGGATGCAGGCCATAATGGGTGCGCACCGACTTGGCGTCGATCAGCGCCTGGAAAAGCTGGGCGTAATCGCAGCCGGGGACGACCGGAAAATCCGCCGCCGCCTCCTTCAGTGCCGCGACGAAGGTCGCCGCCGCCTCGCCGTCGTCGTGGCGCCACAGCCGCTCCGGCCCGGTCTGGTCGCAGCTGGCGGCCAGCTTCTCGGCGAAGGCGATGTGCAGGCGCAGCAACTCGACGAACGGCGCCTCTCCCGCCAGCGCGTCCAGAACCGGCTGGGCCATGGCCTGAAAATCCGCCACCCAGGCCAGCAGATCGGCGCGGCTGGCGGTGCCGTCGAACCGCTTGTCGTCGGCCTCCATCAGCGCGGCGATCAGCCCGGCAAAGCCGGCGCCGGGTCGGGGACCGCGCAGGATGGCGCGTTCCAGCGCCCGCGCCAGCACGCGGAACTCCACCGGATCGCGCCCGCCCGCCGCCATCGGGTGCTTGCACAAGGTCAACAGGATCAGCGGCTCGGCCCGATGATAAGCGAAGTCGGCGGTCAGGCGCAGGAAGGTGCCGCGCGCGGTGTCGGCGAGCGGTCGGCCGCCGGAATCATCCACCTCGATCCCCCACCGCTTCAAAACCATGGCGACACGCCGCGCGAGGTTGCGGTCGGGAGTGACCAGGGCGGCGGTCTTTTCCGGGATTTCCAAGGCTTGGCGCATCAACAGCGCCACCACCGTCGCCTCCTCTTGCGAGCCCGGGCAGTCGATGCGGCCGAGTCCCTTGAGGTCATCGAGCGTGAAGGTGCCCGCCTCCATCTCGCGCCAGCCCTCGGTGGTGGCGGCGGGGCGCATGGCTTCGGCGATCAGCCGGGCGCGGGTTGGCAAGGTACCGGGCACATTCGCCGGCCACGCCTTCACCTGCGATCGCTCGATGCCCAGCCGTTGCAACAGATTGGACAGGTTGAATTGCGGGTGCGCCGGGTCCACCGCCTGCCATGTCGCGTCATCCGACCACGTATCCAGACCGGGCAGTACCAGCGCGCCGTTGGGCAGGTTCGCCACCACCCGCAACAGGTTGGCCGAGGCCGGGACCGAGCCGGTGGAGCCGGCGGCGATGATGCGGCCCGGCGGCGGCTTGGCCTCCCACGCCTCGGCTTGGGCCTTCAGGAGAGCGTTGCGCCGCGCCACCGCGTCCATGGCGCCTTCCGCCGACAGGATGACGGGCCACGCCTCGGTCAGAATGGTGAGGAACTCCAGGGTCTTCTGCCAGTGCTCGGCATAGTCCTCCGGCACCAGCCCGACCAGCCGCTCGAACCCCAACCCCGCCGTCTGCACCTGATCCAGCAGCCGCCCGAGGTCCATCGCCAAGTGCGCCGCCTTGTCCCAGGTGGTGCCCCTCACCCCCTTGGCCATGATGGCGCGGGTCAGCAGAAGCTGGCGGCGCTCCTTCCTCAACGGTTCCGGCAGGTCCAGCCGGTCGGCCAGCCCCGACAACTCGTCGGCGTTCAGCATCAGCTCGTCGGCGTCGGGCTCGCCCAGCGTCATCATGCGCGGCAGCAGCAGAGGCTTGCCGGCGGTGCGCCGCAAGAACGCCTCGCGCAGGGTGCGGCAGGCGCGCTTCATCGGCAACAGCACGGTGAAGGAGGCCAACGCCAGCGGATCGCCCCCCACCTGATCCAGAATGCCCACCGCCAAGGCATCGGCAAAGGGCACGCCCGGAGGGACGGTGTAAACGGCAGGGGCGGTCATGGCGATGTCTTACGGTTCCACCCAGCGGGCCTTGCCGGCGGCCAGCAGCGCGTTGGTTTCCTCCAGCGCCTCCGGCGTGCCGACGTGGAACCACGCGCCGTCGTGGGCAATGCCGTGCAGGCGCTCCGCCGCCATGGCGCGGTCCCACACCAGGTTGGTGGAAAACGGTCCATCCGGCGTGTCGCGGAACAGGCCGGGCTTGATGATCTGCACCCCGGCGAAGACGAACGGCGCTACCCGCCCCTCCGCCCGCCGCGTCAGCCGGCCCAGCGGGTCCATCTGGAAGTCGCCGGACCCGTCATAGCCCACCGACTTGGTGGTGGACATCAACAGCAGCAGGGCGTCCATCCGCGACGGGTCCCAGGCGGATGCCAACCGGTACAAGGCCGGCGTCAGCCCGTCGAGCCACACGATATCGGCGTTGACGACGAAAATGGGATCGTCGCCCAACAGCGGCAGCGCCTTCTTCACCCCACCGCCGGTTTCCAGCGGCGTATCCTCGTGCGAGATGGTGATGGCCGGGCGGGCGCGGTTCTTCAGATGGTCGGCAACCATCGCGCCCTTGTAGTGGGCATTGACCACCGCGCGCCCCACCCCCACCGCCTCCAGCCGGTCGAGCGCGTGGTCGAGCATGGAGCGCCCCATCACCGGCAGCAGCGGTTTGGGCCGCTCCAGCGTCAGCGGGCGCATGCGCAGGCCCAGCCCGGCCGCCAGCACCATGGCGGTTTTCGGTGCCCACACCTCGGGCGACAGGCTGGCGGACACAGTGGTGATACGGACGGCGGTCATGGAACAACCCCAGGAATGTCAAACGCCGCGCGGGCCGCGACGGGAAGATGGCGGTCGAACCACGCCGCCACTGGTGCCAAGGCGGGCTTGGCAAGCTGGCCTTCCAGCAGGCGCCACACCCTCGGCAAATGGACGAGATAGCCGCGCCGGCCCTGGAAAAGGGCCAGCCGCGCGAAAATGCCGATTACCCGCGCGTGCCGCACCGCTCCCAGTACGGCGCAGGACAGGGTGAAGCCGTGCGGGTCCAGTTCGGGAAATGCCTGAAGATAGCGCTCGACCATGGCGGCCGAGATCGCCGCCGGCACGTCGCGCCGCGCGTCCTCCAGCAGCGACACGAGGTCGTAGGACACCGGGCCGATGCCGGCGCTCTGGAAATCGAGAATGCCGCAGGCGGCCACGCCCTCGCGGCCGGGCAGGCGCATCAGGTTGTCGACGTGGAAATCGCGGTGCAGGAACGACGCCGGCACCGCCGCCACGGCCTGGGTCACCACCTCGGTCCAGGCGTACTCCAGCGCAGCCCGCTCGCCCTCGGACAGCGGACGGCCCAGGGCCGCCGGCACGTAGACGTCCGCGAACAGCATCACCTGATCGACGAACAGCCGGGCGTCGTAGCGCGGCAGCGCCAGAGGTGCCGCGCGCACGGGGTCGAAGCGGTCGTGAAGGGCGGTCAGCACGTCGGTGGCCAGCGCGTAGAGACCCGCCGGATCGGTGCCGGCCTCCATCAACCGGGAAAAGGTGCTGTCGCCGAGATCCTCCAGCAGCAGCAGTCCCCGCGCCGGCTCGGACGCCACGATCTCCGGCACCGTCAGGCCGATGGCCTTCAACAACCCCGCCACCGCGATGAAGGGAAAGACATCCTCCACCGGATAGGGCGAATCCATGAGGATCAGGCTCTCGGGCTGGCCGGGCTTGCGGGGCAGCAGGCGCTCGTAATGGCGTGCCGACGCGTCGCCGGCCAGCGGACGGCGCCCGGCTCCGGCGAGCCCCTGGCGGTCGAGGAACGCGGCGATGGTGCCTTGACGGTCGATCACGAAGCCTCCAGTGGCTCAAGCCGGGACGCCCAGGAGCCCGCGCCGGTAAAGGTGGCGACGCGGAATGTCGGCGCCGGCCCGAAGGAAAGGGTGAGGTCGAGGCGACCGGCCGGCAACAGCCGGCCCAGCCGGTCCGGCCATTCCACCAGCGCAATGCCGACCGGCACCTCGTCCCAGCCCAGTTCGATCGCCTCGTCGGGGCTGGACAGGCGATAAAGATCGAAATGCCAGACCGCGCCCCGGTCGGTGTCGTAGGTCTGCACCAATGTGAAGGTGGGGCTGGGCACATCCTCGTCGGCGTGGGTCAGCGAGCGGATCAGGGCGCGGGCGAACGCGGTCTTGCCGGCGCCCAGGTCACCGCGCAACGCTATCACGTCGCCGGGCGCCAGGACCCGCCCGAGCCGATGCGCGAGGCGTTCAGTGGCGGCCTCGTCGCGAAGTTCGAATGTCCGCGTCACGGTTGTATCCGGCATGGCGATCGATTGTGGTAAAGGTGCCGCGCCATCGCAAGCGGGGAATTGCCAAATCCCACCATTGTCGGCGCCGGACACCATATTTAGAGGGTAATCCGCCCCTGTCACGCCAGTGATTTTCCGGAGAACCGATTCCCGTGCCCTCTTTCCATAGCCACCGAAGGTATTGTCGCGCCCGCTAATATTAAAGCTCTAAGTAGCAGCGACAACACGACGCACCCCTCTTGGTAGTGGCAAAAACCGCCGAAAGATGCTTGACGGTTTCAGTGCGGAAATACAACCTACAACTCCGTAACAAATCCAGGCTATACTTTAGTCGTAGCCTCCTCAGGGTCCCGCCGGATGGACAGCACCACGCCGCTGATCGACAGCCCCGCCGCAGAGCCCAGTGTCGCGCTCTCGTACCGCTCGCTGTTCGAGAACGCCGTCGAGGGCATTTACCGCACCACGCCGGAGGGGCAGTACCTCGCGGCCAACCCGGCGCTGGCGCGCATCTATGGCTATGAATCGGCCCAACAGCTGATCGACGAGTTGGTGGACATCGCCGGCAGCCTGTATGTCGATCCATTCGACCGCGACCGCTTCACGCGCGCGCTGGCGGCGGCCGATTCCGTGCTCAACTTCGAGGCCTGCGTCTATCGCCGCGACGGCTCCATCATCTGGATCTGCGAGAACGCCCGCGTAGTGCGCGGCCCGGACGGCCGGGTGCGCTGCTACGAAGGCACGGTCCAGGACATCACCCAACGCAAGTTGGCAGAGGAACGGCTGCGGCTGGCCGCCACCGTGTTCGATACCGCCGACGAGGCCATCGTCATCACCGGCACCGATGACCGGGTGCAGGCCGCCAATCCGGCGTTCGAGCGGATGACCGGCTGGACCGCCGCCGAGATGGCGGATCGGCCCTGCCCGTTGATCGCCGCCGAGATGAACGACTCCGCGCTGCTGACCACCATGCGCGAGACGGCCGCCGCCGGAAGTCCTTGGCATGGCGAGATCCTGGCCCGGCGCAAGTCCGGCGAGGTCTTCCCGGCCCTGGTTTCGTTCACCGGAGTCGCCGGCGACAACGGCTTGGCGCATTCCTTCGTCCTGCTGGCCCGCGACATCACCCGGCGCAAGATCGACGAGCAGCGCATCCGCTATCAGGCCAGCCACGACACGCTCACCCGCCTGATCAACCGGCCGACACTGATGGCGACATTGTCGGACACGCTGGACCGCGCCCGCCCGGAGGGCAAGCGGACGCTGGTACTGTTCCTGGACATCAACCGGCTGAAGGACGTCAACGACACCTTCGGCCACGCCGCCGGCGACGAGTTGCTGCGCGAAGTGTCCATCCGCATCAAGGCCGGCACCGGCACCCACGACACGGTGGGCCGCATCGGCGGCGACGAGTTCGTCATCGTCATACCGAACGCCGCGGGCCGCGAGACGGCGCAGACGACCCTGCAAAAGCTGCTGTACGCCTTTTCCGAGCCGATGCGCATCGCGCACCGCGAGTTGTTCGCCTCCATCACCATCGGCTTGGCGATGTCGCCCGACGACGGGGTGACGGCGGAGGAATTGCTGTCCAACGCCGACGCCGCCATGTACCACGCGCGCAAGATCGGCAGCGCCTACAGCTTCTACGACCCCGACATGAGCCATCAGGCGCTGGAGCGGCTGGTGCTGGAAGGCGATCTGCGTCAGGCGCTGTCGCGCGGCGAATTCCGCATGCACTACCAGCCCAAGGTGAACGCCCATACCGGCCAGATACGGGGAGCGGAGGCGCTGATCCGCTGGCAGCACCGCGAGCGCGGCAATGTCAGCCCGGCGCTGTTCATCCCCATCGCCGAGCGCGCCGGTCTGATCGGCACCATCGGCGAATGGACCCTGCGCGAGGCGTGCGAGGCGTTCCGCCGCTGGACCCACGCCGGTTGCGCCCCCACCACCGTGTCGGTCAACCTGTCGCCGGCCCAGTTCCGCGATCCGCGCCTGCCCGATATCGTCGCCAACGCGCTGGACGACTGCGGCCTGCCGCCCAGCGTGCTGGACCTGGAGATTACCGAGACGATGATGGCCAGCGAGGTGGAGCGCGCCATTACCCTGTTGGACGATTTCCGACGGCTGGGGGTGTCGCTGTCCATCGACGACTTCGGCACGGGCTATTCGTCCTTGAGCTACCTCAAGGTCTTCCCGGTCAACACCCTGAAGATCGACCGCGCCTTCATCCGCGACCTGCCGGGCTCGGACAAGGACGGGGCCATCATCTCGTCCATCGTGGCGCTGGCCGGCAACCTGGGCTTCGACGTGGTCGCGGAAGGGGTGGAAACCGACGATCAGGCCGAATGCCTGCTGGGCCGGGGCTGCAACCTGATGCAGGGCTTCCTGTTCAGCCCGGCCCTGCCCGAAGGGGCCTTCATGGACATGCTGAAGATGGGGCCGCTGCACCGCCAGACGCTGGCGCGCGCGACATAAGGGCAACGTCCGCTGTTGGAGGGCTCAAGACGCCTTCCAATGGAGGAACCCAATGGCAACCGTACAGGACAACCTGCTGGCGTGGCTCAAGGATGCCTACGCTATGGAGCAGCAGGCCATCGAGATCCTGGAAAAGCAGCCCCCGATGCTCAACGACTACCCCGATATGCAGGCCAAGGTACGCGACCACATCGAGCAGACCCGCAGTCAGGCCGAGCGGCTGCGCACCTGCCTGCAACGTCACGGCACCGACACCTCGGCACTGAAGACCGGCATGGCGCAACTGACCGGCAACGTCACCGCCATGATGGGCTCGATGTCGAGCGACGCCGTGGTCAAGCAGGCCATCGCCGACTACGCCTTCGAGAATTTCGAGATCGCCAACTACCGCGCCCTGATCAGCGCCGCCGAGGAGGCCGGCGACATGGAAACCCGGCGCGTGTGCGAGGAGATCCTGCGCGAGGAGGAAGCCATGGCCTCGTGGATCGAGGATCACCTGCCGGTGGTCACCCGCCAGTACCTCCAGCGCGACGCCGACATGCAGTACCGCTCGGCTCGGGGGGGATAAATCGGCTTGCGGCGGGTTGCCGCACCTGTGCGGCAACCCCTTTCCGGCAGCCTCTCACTCAGGCATGTAATGGCTCCATTATGTGCGCCTGCGGGGCGAATGCAGTTTTCCGTTTTAAGCTGACCACGGATGACCAGCCATTCGAACCCGCCTGACGGCGACGGCGGGGTGTGCCGTGACGTGCCCATCGCCGGGCAGCCGGTTTCCCTGCGCCTACACCCTGTTATCTGGGACTCTCTCGACGACATCTGCGCCCGCGAGGGGCTCGATATCGCGGGGCTGTGCGCGATGATCGGCCCCACCCGCACCGGCCTCCCACTGGCCGAGGCGCTGGAGGCGCTGGCGATCCGCTACTTCCATGGGCTGTTCCTCTATCGCCCTCCCCCCGACCGCATTCCCCCCGACGGCGAGCCGGCGCCCGATCCCCTGGCCCGCTTTCCCAGCCCCACCCTGCTCCAGGCGCTCGGCGCTGTAGGGTGGCGGGGACGCTGAGGCTGTTTCTGTGACCTCCGGCCAGTGCCGGATTCCCTCTCCCCGCACGGGTCGGAGGTTGCTAAAGTGGCGGAGCATCCGGACCGCCCGAAAAGCACGAAGAACCGCACGGGAACGCCCCCTATGACCACGCCTCGCAAAGCCCTCCTGCGCCGCCTTGAAACCCTTGAGGCGCACCTGAAGGCGGAACACCCCACCCTTCTGCCGGTGGTACCCACCTTCCGCCGCTTCGACAAGGTGCTCTACCGCATGGGGCTCCTGCCGCGCGACCAGTCGCTGGCCACCCGCATTCCGTGGTGGCCGATGATCTCGGTGCTGGGCATCTTCTCGGCGGGCAAGTCCAGCTTCATCAACCGATACCTGGGCGTGCCGCTCCAGTCCTCGGGCAATCAGGCGGTGGACGACAAGTTCACCGTCATCTGCTACGGCAGCGACGACCGGGTGGACGCCCTGCCCGGCACCGCGCTCAACGCCGACCCGCGCTTTCCCTTCTACCGCATCTCCGACGAGATCGAGAAGGTGGCGGCGGGCGAGGGCAAGCGCATCGACTCCTATCTCCAGCTCAAGACCTGCACCAGCCCCAAGGTGAAGGGCAAGATCATCATCGATTCGCCGGGTTTCGACGCCGACGACCAGCGGCGGTCGATCCTGCGGCTGACCGATCACATCATCGACCTGTCGGATCTGGTGCTGATCTTCTTCGACGCCCGCCGTCCCGAACCGGGCGCCATGCACGACACGCTGGGCCATCTGGTGGCCAAGTCGGTGCCGCGCGCCGACAGCCGCAAATTCATCTACATCCTGAACCAGATCGACTCGACGGCCAAGGAGGACAATCCCGAGGCCGTGGTCGGCGCGTGGCAGCGGGCCATCGCCCAAGCCGGTCTGGTGTCGGGCAAATTCTACGGCATCTATAACAAGGAACTGGCCGCCCCCTTCGAGAACGAGGCCCAGCGCGCCCGCTACGAAGCCAAGTGCGACGCCGATCTGGCCGAGATCGAGGGCCGCATGGCCGAGGTGGAAATCGGCCGCGGCTACCGCATCGTCGGCATGGTCGAAACCCTGGTGAACGAGTTGGAGGGCGAGGTCGTGCCCTTCGTCCGCGACGCCGTGCTGAAATGGCGCCGGCAGGTGATGACCGGCGACGTGATCGGCCTGGGCGTGCTGGCCGCGTTGCTGGTCGCCTTGGTGTTCGCCGCCGGATTCGAGGCCACCGGCGCTTTCCTGTCGTGGGCGACCGGCACGCCGGAAAACCTGCTGGCCGTGCTGGCGGGGCTGGTGGTGGCGGCCGGCGGCGCGCACTTCTGGCTGCGCGGCTTCCTGGCGCGGCGGATCGCCAAAACCCTGCCGGAGCGGTTCGGCCAGATGGAGTTGGACACACGCGGCGCCTTCCTGACCAACACCACGTTTTTCCGCAGCCTGTTCGGCGCCACGCCGGCCGGCTGGGGACGTGGGGCGAAGAAGCAGGTCTTCGCCATCCGCGAGTCCGCCGCCAAGCACATCCAGATGCTCAACGACCTCTATACCGACCCGACGGGCAAGAAGGTCAAGACGGTGGAGAAAGAGCCGGCGAAAGCATAATCCATGTCCGAGCGCAAGACCGTCATCCTCACCGGCGCCAGCCGGGGTATCGGGCACGCCACGGTGGCGTATTTCAGCGCGCGGGACTGGCGCGTCATTTCCTGCTCGCGTGAGGACGTGCCGGAGCATTGCCGGCGCGATCCCAACTGGACCCACCACCTCCAGGCCGACCTCAGCGATCCCGACAGCCGGGCGCATTTCGTGATCGAGGCCAACCGGGTGCTGGACGGCGGCCCGCTGCACGCGCTGATCAACAACGCCGGTGTGTCGCCGAAAACGCCGTTCAAGGAGCGGCTGGGCTGTCTGAACGGCGACATCGGGGCGTGGCGCACGGTGTTCGAGTTGAACTTCTACGCGCCGCTGGTGCTGGCGCGCGGCTTCGCCGCGCCGCTGGCCAGGGCCAAGGGGGCGATCGTCAACGTCACCTCCATCGCCGGCCATGCCGTGCATCCTTTCGCCGGCTCGGCCTATTCCACGTCGAAGGCGGCGCTGTCGGCCCTGACCCGCGAAATGGCGGTGGAGTTCGCCGAGATCGGCGTGCGGGTCAACGCCGTGGCGCCGGGCGAGATTGAAACGGCCATGCTGTCGGCCGATTACGAGATGCTGATTCCCCGCATCCCGCTGCACCGCATGGGCCAGCCCGAGGATGTGGCCGCCGCCATCCATTATCTTTGCTGCCCGGAAAGCGCCTACGTCACTGGCACGGAAATCTTCGTCACCGGCGGCCAGCACTTGTATTGATACCAAGTTCAGAAAGTTCTCCCTTGTGAACTTG
>DASPMK010000237.1:0-2593 GCA_035627075.1 Azospirillaceae bacterium | reverse complement strand
AGACCCCGTCGGTGACCTGGTTCCAGTTGCGCATCCCGTCGAAGCAGTCGAGCGGGGTGCCGTAGGGGACGAACTGCGGCCCGAGACAGCCGGCCGGCAGGTTGTCGTCCCAGCTGTCGGTCGTGGTGATCTGGACCGCATCGCCGGCGTCGAACACGCCGTTGCCGTTGTGATCGACGTCGTTCGCCCCTTTCTCGCCGCCAGTGCGCCAGCCGAAGGGGTAGTTGTCGACATCGGCGAGCGTGCCGGCGCCATCGCCGCCGAGGTCGTCGATGACGCCGTTGGCATCGGCGTCGCGGTAGAGATTCACCTGGACCCGCGGAACGCCCGGCTCCCACGGGTCGGCGGCGGCATAGCGCGGATCGTCCTCGGCCCGCGTCACCGCGTAATAGACGATGCCCGAGATGCCGCCGTTCTCGCCCGGCCCGTAGGGCTTCTTGCCCCATTCGACGACGTTGGTCTGGCCGAGGAAGCCCTGGAACGCCTGGGTCAGGATCGGTCCGCTCTTGGTGCGCGACAGGGCGTTACCGGTGTGCGGGTTGATCGCGTCGTGCGTCTGCGGCGTGAGCTGGTCCCGCGACGGGTGTTCCCAACCGGCATCCGGCTGGACCGGGCCGCCGGCATCGACGATGACGGTGACGCCGGTCGCCTTGTGGCGGGCGAAATCCACCTCGGCGACCTGCCAGGCGAAGAACGGGAACACCTCGTCGAACGGCACGAAGCCTTCATGGTCGGTGGCGAACGACTGGTACATGGTACCGTCGCGGAAGCGCAGGTTGACCGCCTGCTCGGCCAGGCCGATCTCGTCGCCGGCGGCGACGTCGTTGCACCCGGCGGTGACGCAGTCACGGAAGCCGTCCTCGTCCATGTCGAGGAAGACGGTGTGCTCCATGCGATGGAACCAGTTGAACACCGGAACCTTGCCCAGGTCGCAACTGCCGTCGGCGTTGCAGGTGCCGTCGGCATTCACCGTGACGGTCGAGAAATTGATGATGATGTCGAGATAATCGTCCCAGACGACGAGCTGGTAGGCGCCGGGCGGCACGTCGGGGATCGTGAAATGGCCGTTCTCGTGGCAGCGCTGGGCGTAGACGCCCTTGCCGATGCCGCCCGCCAGGCTGTTCAGGCCGATCCAGCAGGTGGTGTGCCCGAAAGCTCCGCCCGGCTCGAAGACGTAGGAGGGCAGCGCCGACATATGCTTGTTGACCACCTGCCCCGTGATGGTCGGGCCGCCGGTCAGGACCGAGGTGTCGTGGATCGGTCGGACGAAGCCCATGAACACATGGGCCTCGGGCGGGCCGAACTCGATGAAATCCTCGGGCTCGTTGGCCTTGACCCAGGCATCGATGGTTCGAGTGCCCTCGATGGTCGTCGTCTGCACCCAGCCGTCGGGCGCCTTGATGTTCACGCCATACTTGGCCGGCACCAGATTCTTGATCACGACCCTGCCGTCCGGCCCGGTCCTGATCTCGCCGGTACCCAACGTCACCACCCCGCCATTCTCGTCGTAGGTGGTGCCGAGCGGATTACCGAAGGCGTCCTGTAGCACCTGGCCGCCATTCTGGCCGTAACGCCCCCCTGCCTCGGACAGGATGACCGTGAATCCCTCGAGGCCCTGCTCGCCCTGGTCGGGCGCGTTGTTGATCTCCTGATTGTCCTCGAAAGCGAAGATCGAGATCTGCGCCGTCGGCAGCGGCAGCTTGTTCAGGACGATCTCGAGCTGCTTCTCGCCGGGCAGAACGGTCCCGCCGCCAAGCGTGTAGCCGCTCTCGGCGCGAACCGAGAGGAAATAGCGCTTACCGGGACTGAGGATCGCCGGATCGGCCAGCCGGCCGAGGGTGGTTTCGTCGCCGGCGGCCACGACCGGCATGTGGCTCTTATGAAACCGCGTCGATTGGTTGTTGGGATCGGGCGTCCCAGGGGTGACCCGGTAGGTCACATCCTCCTCGAGCACCCAGCGATACTGGCCGATGGCCTCGCCCTCGGGGCCTGAAACCTTCAGATCCAGGGCGAATGCGGGAATGGCATGGAGCGAGGTGCCGGCCAGGAGCATTCCGGTCAGGAACGTCAGCCGGGGAGCCAGACGCGTTGCGATCCGGCGTCCCTCTCGTAGCGGATTCAGAGCCAAGATCTTTCCTCCATCGATGCGCCAAATTGCCGGGCGCGCCAGCCTCAACCGTAAGTTAGAAAAATCGGCAAAGACGGTTCATTTTACGGCTCGAAAAGCAACCTACGCGTTGGCGATTCCGGGCAGCATGGCCGTCGCAATCGGCGATTTGCCGCTCGCCATCATTCGCGTCGCGTATTCGTTTGGGCGAGGATCGGCCTCAAAGTCGCGCGTTAAGAGCGGCTTGCATTCGCAAGCGGCGGGCGCGGCCGAGGCGGACCGGGAGCCGCGGGCCTGCATATAACTTCAAGTTGATTAGCATGAAGCCAGGCCGGGGCGCTGCCCGTGGGCAGGCAGGCGCATCAGAACGGGGTCGATAGGCGTCGCCAGGACAGGAAGGCGTAGGGCTGGCGGGGGTCGCTCCCCAAGGCGACGACCGCTTCACGGCGGAACCGGGCGCCGGCGGCGGTCACGGACTCGGCAGTG
>DASPMK010000236.1:0-3316 GCA_035627075.1 Azospirillaceae bacterium | reverse complement strand
GCTGTTGGCCGGTAACGGGTTGAAGTAGAAAGGCGTCGCCCCCAGCGAGCCGAAGATATAGGGCTCCTGTCGCCCGTTGGTGGTCTTGAGCACGTTGTCGCGCACCCGGCGGAAGAACAGGCTCAACTCCAGCCCCGGTTCCGCCAACTGCTCCAGCAGGGCCGCCGTGTAAGGACTATGGTTGCCGGCACCGTCCTCGGCCACCGCGTCGGCGCGGGTGGCCATGGCGACGAGGGTGTCGCTGGGCGTGTCCTCCACCCGCGCCAAACCGGCCTGAACGGCCAGCGCCTTGCCGGGATCGCCGCTGGCCGCCAATTGCTGGACGAACGGGTTGTTGCGGCAGGCGTCGAGCATCAGAATGCCCAATTGCTTGGCCTGCGCCAGTTCCCCCATGAACAGGTTGAGCGGTAACGCCTCATAAAGCAGGTCGCGCACCCGCTCCAGCCGGGCATCGGCGGGGATCAGGTAGTTCTGCCCGCCGACCTGAAGGCCATGCCCCGCGAAATAGACCAGCGCCACGTCGGCCACCGAGGCGCGCAACCCGAATTCGCGCAACGCGCGGGTAAGATCGCGGGCATCGAGATCCACCTGCTCGTCCACCTCGAAGCCGAGTTGGCGCAAGGCGGCGGCGATGGCGCGAGCGTCATTGGGCGGGTTGGGCAGCGGTGGGGCGTACTGGTAACGACCGATGCCGATCACCAGCGCGACGCGCTTGCCGGGATCGGCCGGCGCCGGGCCTTGCGCCCACACCGTTCCCCCGAAAAGCGCCACGACGAATATGAGGCAGAATATTCGAAAATATCGCACGGCAGCATGATCCTCCCGGCCGCCGGACTTTCGATTACAACGTCGAAGTTACTCCCGCCAGCCGCCCGGAACAACCCGCCTTCATTTGGTATCTCGAAATACCACTCCCGCCGTTACATCATGAACGGCGCCCAGAATCCGACAGATTGGAGAGCACTTGCCATGCCCGCACGGCCTCCCGTTTGCCTTTCAGCTGGATGGTCCCCACCGGCCGGGTGGCGATCATGCCCCGCACGGCCTTCCATGTCGCCTCGCCGATGACGATGGGGCAAGAGCCGTCCTCTTCCAATGTCTTGCCCAGGGCTTCGAAGCGGGCGGCGACATTCACCGTGTCGCCCAGCAGCGAGTACTCCCGATGACGCAAGCCCCCCAAACTGCCGGCCACCATCGTCCCGGTGTGGATACCCACCCGAATGCCCACCGGAGGCAGGCCCTCCGCCTGCCAGCGCCGGTTGAGGTCTTCGAGTTCCCGCCGCATGGTCAGGGCGCAGGCGACGGCCCGGTGGGCATCGGCATCGATCTCCGCCTGGGTGGACCGGGCCACCGGCACCCCGAATACCGCCAGGATGGCATCGCCGATGAAGCGCAGCACAATGCCATCGTGCGCCGCCACCACCCGCACCATCGTCTCCAGATAGGTTTCCACCCAGCGCATCAGCGGTTCGGGCGCCAAGGTTTCGCAAACCGGCGTGAACCCGGCGATGTCGGAGAACAGCACCGTGGCCGTCAACTCCTGCGGCCGGGGCCGTCCGCCGGCCATGAACGTCACCCGCTCGCGCCAGATTTCGCGCGCCACGGGCTCGGAGACGTGATGGGCGAACAATTCCATCAATACACGGCGGTCGGCCCGCTCGCTCAGCGAAAGATAGACCGCCATGGCGCCAAGCCCGCCCAGAACGCCGAGCGACGGCGCCAACGGCGGCACCAGCGGCCCACCGGCGGCGTAGAGCAGGGCCGATCCACCCCACATCGCTCCGAGCATCAGGATTCCGGCCAGGGCTCCCGCCCACAGGGGCAGACCGGCGGCCGCCAACCCCACCCCAACCAGGGCCAAGGTGCCGGTTGTCACAGCCTCGCCGTCCAAGGAGATGCGGGGGTGCCGGCGGTTGTCCAGCAGTTGGGCCAGGACATGGGCCTGGATTTCGACACCCGGGGTATCCTCGCCGCCGTGCGACAGGGACGTCCGGTGACGGTCGTCGCCCGGCACCATGGCCCCTACCAGCGCCACTCGCCCGGCAAGCCACGCCCCCGGCAAAATCGACACCAACTCGGCGGGGTAGACCGGAAAGGGCGCCGTTCCAGCATCGGGACGGCCGTGCCACGCAATGCGGAAAGCCGCCGTCGGCACCGGCACGCCTAAAGCGGACGCCACCGCCGCCGGAAAGCTGAGGCCGCCGTCGGCCGCCGGCACATGCCAGCGCACCGCCCCGTCGAGCCGGTCCTTGGCAAGGTTGGCGTAGCCCTGGGGGATGCCGTCGAGAAAAGCCTGATGAAATGCCCGCTGTCGTGGCGACAACGGCGTGAGCGCCCGCGCGGTGATGGCGACCACCGGCACGGTGGCCGTGGCGAGAATCCGGTGCAGCCGTTTGTCGGCGTCAGGCCGGGTCGGCTGGTCGAACAGAATGTCGAGACCGATGGCCCGCACACCCGAGGTTTCCAGATGTTTGACGAGGACGGCCAGAAAATCGCGATCCACCGGCGACCGGCAGGCGAGAGCGGCGAAGGTTTCCTCGCCAAGCCCGATCACGACGATGCCCGAATGCTGGGGTTCGGGCGCGGAGAACCGGGCCATAAGCTGGTCTTCCACCAGCCGGTCGGCGGCGGTCAAGGGCGGCAGGAATCGCAGGGACATCAGTACCGCCACCGTGACGGCCATCGCGACCGTCAGGCCGACCCAGACCCTGCCCATGGCCCTCTACCCCCGCCTTGCGGCGCCTCGCCCCAGCAACCCCTTGAGATATGCCGGGTTCCCACGGGTTTGGTTTCCGAAAGCGGTACACCCGCCGGAACCGGTCCTTCCGCCAAGGAACCGGCGCTCGAGTCCTCGCGGGGAGCGCAGGATGTCTTGGTTAGGGAAAGAAACGCTGGGAGATGAGGATGACCCGCATCGCCTTCGACAAGGAACTGGTGCTGGCCGGGCATTTCCTTTTGAAGCACCTCGGCCGCGACGATCTGAAGCGGCTTGCCGCCGCCGCAACGCTGGCCCACTACCCATCCAATGGAGTGATTTTCCAGAAGGGCGATCCCGGCGACAGCCTCATGGCGGTAATCCGGGGGCGGGTGAAAATCTGCTGCCACTCGGCGGACGGCAAGGAGCTCGTGCTCAACATCATCAACCGGGGCGGCGTGTTCGGCGAAATCGCCCTGCTCGACGGGGAACCGCGCACCGCCGACGCCGTGGCCCTGGAGGAGGCCGATCTCCTGCTGCTGCGCCGTTCGCAATTCCTTCCTTATCTGGAGGCCCACCCGGACCTGGCGCTGCGCCTGATGGGCGTCTTGTGCAAGCGCC
>DASPMK010000235.1:0-17788 GCA_035627075.1 Azospirillaceae bacterium | reverse complement strand
GAGCCAGCGCCAACAGCCGCCGGGCGACATCCGCGTCCGCCATCCGCACCGCGCGCCGCCGTAAGTCCGCCGCGCTCAAGTCCAAGCGGGTGAGATTGCCACCGCCGTTGTCATCGCGGCCCCCTCTCTCTATCAAAAGGGGTAGCGAATCACAGATCAGCCGCCAGGGGAATCCCCCTCGCCATGAGTCAGCTTTCAGGACCGCCGGTATCACTCGTGCCGAAGTGCCTCGATGGGGTTGAGCCGTGCGGCCTGCTGGGCTGGGTAGAGCCCGAAGAACACGCCGATCAGGCCGCTTATCCCCACCGCCGCCGCCACAGAATCGGGTCTGATGAGGGTCGGCCAGCCGGCCAGTTCGGCGATGACGACGGCTACCCCTGCCCCGGTCAGCGCTCCCGTTGCCCCACCGATCAGCGATAAGGTCGATGCTTCGATCAGGAATTGCGCCAAAATGTCCCGCCGCCGCGCGCCGATAGCCAGCCGCAGGCCGATCTCGCGGGTACGCTCGGTGACCGAAACCAGCATGATATTCATGATGCCGATGCCGCCAACCAGCAGCGATACCGCCGCGATGGTCGCCAGCAGCACGGTCAGGCTGCGCGCCGATTCGTTCCGCTTCTCCAGAGCTTCGGCGACGTTGTGCATCCAGAAATCGTCATCCTGGCCCTCGCGCAGGCGGTGACGCAGGCGCAGCAACTCTTTCGCCTCCTCCTGGACGACGACGGTATTCTCGCTATCCCGCACTTTGACGGTCAGCAACCCCACCGCCCTCGGCGACGGCTGTCTCAGGCCCGGCACGCTGCGCTTGACGGTGGTGAGCGGGGCCAGCATGACGTCATCCATGTCGCGCCCTTCTAGTGACGTTCCCTTGACCGCCAACACGCCGGCTACCGCGAACGGTACGCCGTTCAGTCGGATCTCCTGCCCCACCGGATCGCCGCCGCCGAAAATGTTGTTCACCACAGTCTGGCCCAGCAGCACCACGCGGGTGGCCCCCTCGATATCCTTTCCGGTGATGGGGCGGCCAACGGCGACGCGCCAGTCGCGCGCTTCCAGAAAAGCCGGAGTGATGCCCGACAGCGACGACGACCAGTTCTGGTTCCCCGCCACCGCCTGCACTGTGCCGCGCATTGACGGGGCGGCAATCTGCACGCCGGCGACCTCCCGCTCCAGAGCCAGCCCATCGTCCTCGGTGAGGGTGGCCGCCGAACCCGGGCCAAGCCGCACCCCGCCGCGCGTCACGCTGCCCTGCCCCACCAGGATGATGTTGGTGCCGAAGGAACTGATCTGGCGGATGATCTGCTCGCGCGCGCCCTCACCCACGGCCACCATGGCGATCACCGCGCCGACGCCGATGACGATGCCCAACATGGTCAGGATCGTGCGCATCAGGTTGGCGCGCAGCGCGTCGAGCGCGGTGCGCAGGGCATCCAAGGGACTCACGCCGTCACCTCGCAAGCGCTGAGCGCCGCCTGACGGTGGTCGCTGATCAGCCGGCCGTCACGGAAGGTCAGCACACGGTCGGCGTAGCGGGCGATGTCCGGTTCATGAGTGACGATGACGACAGTGATCCCCTCCTCCCGATTCAGCCGCTGGAACAGCGCCATGATCTCCAGGCTGGTATGGCTGTCGAGCGCGCCGGTCGGCTCGTCGGCCAGCAACAGCTGCGGGTGGTTGACCAGGGCGCGGGCGATGGCCACGCGCTGCTGCTGGCCACCCGACAACTGGTTCGGCCGGTGGTGCGCCCGTTCTGCCAACCCCACCGCCACCAGCGCGGTGGTCGCCAGCGCATGGCGTTCGCGCCGAGGCACGCCGGCATAGACCAGAGGCAGTTCGACGTTGGCCAGGGCCGTCTGGCGCGGCAACAGGTGAAACGACTGGAAGACGAAGCCGATGCGCTGGTTGCGCACTTGGGCCAGTTCATTGGGTCCCAGACTCGATACTTCGGTCCCATTGAGGACGTAGTGGCCGCTATCGGGGGTATCGAGGCAGCCCAGCAGGTTCATAAGCGTGGACTTGCCCGAGCCCGACGGCCCCATCACCGCGACGAAGCTGCCACGTTCGATTTCCGCCGTCACCCCCGCCAGGGCGGTTACCCGGTGCTGGCCCAGGGTGTACGACCTGGAGACATCGCGGACGGCGATCAGCGGGGCCTCGTCAGGTGCCAAGGCGCAACGGCCTCCTCTGGTCGCCGGCATTACGCGGGGCAAGGCCGGTGATGACCGGCTGGCCCGGCTCCAGCACGCTGTCCGCCACCTCGGTAAAGGCGCCGTCCGAGGTGCCCAAGCGCACCGCCACCGGCTCGGCTGCGCCCGACGCGCCGACTACCCACACCTCCGGTCGATCGTCGCTGGGTGTGGGGGTTCCCAGAGGGCGCCAGCGCAGGGCGGCGTTGGGCACCTTGACCACATCGTCGCGGCGGCCGGCGATGACGCGCACCGTGGCGGTCATCCCGGGCAGCAGGCGGCCGCCGACATTGTCGGACTCCACCACTACCACATAGGTGACGACGTTCTGGTTGGATTGCGGCGCCAGCCGCACCTGGGCCACCCGCCCTTGGAATTCCTCCTGCGGATAGGCGCTGACCGTGAAGGTCGCCGGCTGGTCGACGGCAACGCGGCCGATGTCGGCCTCGTCCACGTTGGTCAGCACCTGCATGCGCGACAGATCCTGGGCGATGGTGAACAACGTGGGCGCCTGCAGGCTAGCTGCCACGGTCTGCCCGACGTTGACCGCCCGCTCCACCACTACCCCGTCGATGGGCGAGCGGATCGACGAGCGGTCGATGTCTACCTGAACCTGCCGCACCGCCGCCTCGCGCTGTTTCACCTGAGCCTCGGCGACACTCACCTGGGATTCCGCCACCCGGTGCGCCGCCTCGGCGGCGATCCGGGTGGCATCGGCGGCCTGCCGCTTGGCGCGGGTCGCCGCCAGCACGGAATCGGCGTTGCGGGTGGCTCCATCGGCCTTGTCCAGTTCAGCCGCCGACGCTACCCCGCGCGCCCTCAGGTCCTTGCGGCGGACGAGTTCCCGTTCAGCCTCGGTAAGACGGGCGCGAGCGCCCGCCACGTCGGCATCGTTGGCCGCCAGGATGGCGTCGGCGGTGGCGACGTCTGCCTTGGCGCGCTCGCGTCGTGCCGACTCCACTGCCAGCGTCGCCCGCGCCGATGCCAGATCGGCCTCGGCCTGGAGGATGCGCGCCTCAAGCAGGCGGGTATCGATCCGCGCCAGCAATTGACCGGCGCTCACCTGATCGTTGAAGTCGGCGAGGATGGTCGCGACCTGCCCGGAAAGCTGGGAGCCCACCTCCACCGTCACCACGGCGGACAGGGTGCCCGAAGCGGTGACGGCGCTGACCAACGGCCCGCGCTCCACCACGGCGGTGCGATAAGCTGGCGGCGGTGCCGCCCGCGCCATCAGCCACCACGCCGATGATATGCCAGCCCCCATCAGCAGCACGACGGCGAGCAGAAGCCAAAGCCGCCGCCTCATCCCAACCTCCCCGCTTCGTGAATCCTCAGGTGCCCATATGGCCCTCGACTGAGGCTACTTGAAGGCGGCGTGGATCACCCGATCGCCCGGGCGGATGCCGAGGCGTGCGGCCATGCCGCCGTTGATTTCCAGCACCGCTTTCACCGGCGCACCCGAGGGGATCGAGGCCAGTGACCTTGGCACGGCGTTGGCGTGGATGGAGCGAATGCGACCGTCAGCCCCGACGAACAGCATGTCGAGCGGAATCAGCGTGTTCTTCATCCAGAACGACACGGGCTGCTCGGCCGCCATCAGGAACAACATCCCGGCGTCCTCAGCCATCCGCTCGCGGAACATCATCCCCTGTGCCATCTGCCCCGGAGTCTGGGCCAACTCCACGTCGAAGCGGAAGCGTCCTCCCTTCGCCGTTTCGATCACCACCGAGGATTTCTCGAAGATTTCCGCCGCCCCGGCAGGTACGGTCCCCGGCACCAACAGCACCAGAAGGAAAAGCCGCAAAAGAATGGAACGCATGAAAATCCTCAAAATGTGTCAAGGGACCAGGGCGGCTTCGGCCACCCGCTCAACCGTGTCCGGTAAATCTCGCTGCCGATGAAAAGCGGGCGATCCGTCATACCTGGAAGAGGTAGGGTCCGCTTTCATCAAGTCCATACCGAACGGGGGTGTTTACTCCATCGCCACGATCCGGCCTTCGACAGCTGGAGCGATGGTCTTGCGGACGGCGATGTAGTCCATGATCAGGCTGGCGACCAGCACGCCGCCGGAAGCGTCCACCAGCGTTTTGGAGTTGGCGAGCGCCGCATAGCCGTCGCCACCGCCCAGCAGATACTCGATGGTGGCGACCTTGTAGGTGGCGTTCGAATCGACCGCCTGCTCGCCCACCTTGGCCTCGATGACGCGCTTTCCGGGCTCGGCCTTGGGGTTGTAGGCGATGGCCATGCCGGAAACCTGGGGGAAGCGACCGGCCTTCTCCTCGACCCTGGAGAAGCCGTGCTCCAATGCCGCCAGCAGGTCGGCGCCCTGAATCTCGACCAGCACGCCCACATTGCCGAACGGCATTTCGGTGAGAATATCCTTGCGAGTGATGTCGCTGCCGGCTGGGTGCAGGGCGTCGCCACGGATGCCGCCGCCGTTCATCAGGCCGATATCGGCCTTCAACGCCTCGCGCAGGGCGTCGGCGATCAGGTTGCCCATGGAGGACTCGGCGGTGCGCACCGTCTCGTGACGGCTGTCCAGGTCGGTGGTGGTCTTGCCGATCACGGCGCCCATCTCGACGTCGAGCTGGGCGGTGTAGCCCTTGACCAGCGCGGCCACCTCGGCGTCCGGCTGGGCATCGGCGGTGTGGATCAGACGCCAGCCGGCGGGGGAGACGGTGGTCACCGCCCCCTTATCGCCGATCTTGGTGGACACGTCGATGTCGATGGCGCCGAGATAATGGGCATCGTAGCCCGACTTGTGGATCAGCACGCCGTCTTCGTAGATGGTGAACGGATCATGGTCGTGGCCGCCGAGGACGACGTCGATGTCCTTGATCTTGGCCAGTTCCCGGTCCTCAGCGATGGTCAGGTGGGTCAGCGCCACGATGACGTCGGCGCCTTGGCCCTTCAGTTCCGCCACCGCCTGGGCCGCCGCCTGGGCGGGCGGGAAAATCTCGATCTTGCCTTCCAGGGTGTTGAGAATTTTGGTCTCTTCGGTCAGTACGCCGAGGTAGCCGACCTTGACGTCGTCGAACTGCTTGATGAACGTGGCGACCGCGCCACCATAGGGTTTGTTGTCCACGTCACGCACGTTGGAGGCCACCCAAGGGAACTTGGAATCGGCCACCCGCTCCGGCACCACGTCGGGGCCGAAGTCGAACTCGTGATTACCGAAGGTGACGAGGTCGACGCCGATCGTGTTGAACAGCTCCACCATCTGCTTGCCTTCCATCGTGCTGGACAGCAGCGACGGCGACAGAAAATCGCCGCCCACGGTGAAGACGGTGTTGGGATTGGCGGCGCGCTCCTTCTTTACCAGGGTCGCCAGCGGGGCAAGTCCGCCTTTTTCCTTTACCGGGGCGATCTCGTAGACATCGTTGATGTGCAGCAGGGTGATCCTGGCGTTCTGGGCGCCTGCGGCGACCGACAGCCCCGTCATGCCCAGCGCGATAGCGGTGGCGGCGATGATCGTTCCCACCCTGGCATGCATCGGTATGTCCTCGTCCATCAAGGGAATATCTCAAGACCTTTTTGGAAGCGCCGCTGGTTCGTCAAGGATTATGACCGTTCGATGATTGAGGCCACCCCTTGACAGGCACGGGGGAAGCCGTAGAAATCAGGCTCTTGGGCGTCGCCCGTCGCCAGCGGTATCAGACGTCGGGCGGCAGCGTGCGCCGTGGTTCCAGCGGTCCGCCAGATGCAGAGAACGAAAGTATCGCGCCCCGATCCCATCCGCTTCAGCGACTCGGTGATCTTCGAGGGTGACGCGCTGACCGTGCTGCGGCGGCTGCCGAGCGAAAGCGTGCAGTGCGTCGTTACGTCGCCGCCCTACTGGGGTCTGCGCGATTACGACCTTCCAGGTCAGATCGGGCTGGAGGCGACGCTGCCGCAGTTCATCAACAAGCTCGTCGCCGTGTTCAGCGAAGTCCGTCGCGTGCTGCGCGAAGATGGCGTCATGTGGCTGAACATCGGCGACGGCTTCACCTCGGGCAACCGCGGCTATCGCGCTCCCGACAAGAAGAACCGCGCCCGCGCCATGGACATCCGCCCGCCGACGCCCGAGGGGCTGAAGCCCAAGGACCTGCTGGGCATTCCCTGGCGTCTCGCCTTCGCCTTGCAGGACGACGGCTGGTACCTGCGCACCGACATCATCTGGTCCAAACCCAACGCCATGCCCGAGAGCGTCAAGGACCGACCGACACGGTCGCACGAGTACCTCTTCATGATGACCAAGTCGCTGAAATACCAGTACCAACGCGAATCGGTGCTGGAGGCGAACGGCCGCAACCGGCGTACGGTGTGGAACGTCAATACCCAGCCCTTTCCCGGTGCCCATTTCGCCACCTTCCCGCCGGCGCTGATCGAGCCCGCCGTGGAGGCTTCGACCAAACCCGGCGATTTCGTGCTCGACCCTTTCTTCGGCTCCGGCACCGTCGGGCTGGTGTGCCAGGACCTGGGGCGGCGCTACGTCGGCATCGAGCTTCATCCCGCTTACGTCGAAATAGCGGCTGAACGGCTGAACGCGACCCAAGGGGCGATCATCAAGGTGGCGGCGTGAGCGGCATGAACGTCCCCCGCTTCCGCCTGCCCGCCCCCGAACTCCAGATCGAATTCGCCTTCACTCTCGACCGGACCCGGCCCGTCTGGCTGCGCGACGCGCTGGGGGAGACGGTGCGCACGCTCGACATCCGCCCGCTCGACCGCGAACTGGCGGAATACGTCCCGGCCTCGGCCCTGTCGGCGCTGGCCGGTCAAGGGCTGCGCGGCGAGGTGATGTTTCCGGTGCCGCTGTTGCTCACCGCCAATCCACGCCTTCTCGGTTACTACCGACTGCTCTACGGATTCAGCCAGAAGGAATTCTACGGCCAGGGCCATGGGCTGGCGAAATTCAAGCCTATGGAGGAGAAGGGCACCCTGTCCGCCCCCAACCGCCAAGCCCTGCCCGAACTGTGTCGCGAGTTGATCGAGTGCGCCGAGCGACTCTTGGAGGGCGTCGGCCCGGAACGGATCAGCCGCCAGCTTCTCGACAGCTTGATTCTGCTGACGCTGGGGCCGCAGTTGCGTGGCGGCGCCAACGTGAAAATCGGCGCGCGCGGTATCGTCAGCGTGTTCGAGGCGATTCACGACATCGTGCGGGACGCGGTGGTGACGGCGCAGGAAACCTGCATCGAGATGCGGTCAGCCGCCGACCGCAAGGTACTGATCGAGTTCGCCCCCGACCCCGACATCATCATCCGCGAAGAGATGACGGTGGGCGAGTTTCGCAACGTCATCGCCATTGAGGTCAAGGGCGGCACCGACTTTTCCAACGTCCATAACCGTATCGGCGAAGCGGAGAAGAGCCACCAGAAGGCCCGCGCCAATGGGTTCTACGAATGCTGGACGGTGGTCAACGTCGACCGCATCGATTTGGGCATGGCGCGACGGGAAAGCCCCTCGACCAACCGCTTCTATCGCCTGTCGGCGCTGGAGGCTAGGGGGGGCGACGAATACCAGGACTTTCGCAATCGCATCGTCTCGCTGACCGGCATCCGCGCCTGATCGGGCATTCAACGCACACCGTTTACACGCTCGGCGAGGTCACGCCGTTCCTGGGCGGTGCGCAGGCGGGCGGCAAACCGGCCGGTGGGGAAACTCAGATAAAACAGAACCACCGCCGCCAGGAGCGCCAGCAGGCCGAGGTTGCCCTCCAGCAGCCACGGCGGCGCGACGCTGGACACCGGCAAGCCGACCCACGTCAGCGTGTCCCGCGCTGTAAGTGGCGTCCAGCGGTCGGTGATGGCCCACAGGGTGGCCTGATGACACCATACCGAACCCGCCAGTACGAACATCACACTCGACAGTTTGCGCAGCATGGCCGTCCACTCCCGAAAACCTTCCGCCATTCATACGCTGGCGGTCCCTGATGCGAAGAAAGGTAACGCTGAGGACGTGAGCTGCCTGTGCGCCGGATCACAGACGGCTCATGTCCTCGGAAGATCGACAGTGCTCGACGATGGCGAGGCGAACGGAACCGCTGGCCAAACGCTTCGTTCCTGCAAGACGAGACACTGATGCTTTCTTTGCTGAGGGGACTTACGATGAAGCGTCTGCTCCCATGGCTTGCGGCGGCTGCCGTCCTGTCATTGTCGGCGGCTTCCGCCAAAACGGCCTTCCCCGCCTACCCCTCCGAGTGGTGGGCGCCGCTCGGAGCCCAGGAGCGGGTGCTGCTGCTCTCCGCCGCCGATCTCCTGGGCCATCCCGTCCGCGACCGGCGCAACCGGACGGTGGGAGCCATCGCCTATCTGGCGACCGATGCCCGAACCGGGGACATCAGCTTTGCCCTTGTCGGTTCCGGCGACCGTCTGGTGCCCGTGCCCTGGGCTTTGATTGAGGAGCGCGAGGCCGATGGCGCGTTGCGTCTTGCTAGCGATGGCGACGGACTGCGGCGCGCACCCGCGGTGACGGAGGCCCGGCTTGGCGAATTGACGCGCACCGCGCTCCTGATCCAGGTCTACGACCATTACCGCGTGCCGTCGGCGCAACGCCGTCTCCAGGCAAAATCGGCCGAGGTGCCGCTGCTGTTGGTCGGGCGGAGCGCCATCACCACCCTCCCACTCTCTACCGCCCGAGGTGCCGAAGTGGTGAAAGCCGACGGCCGGTCACTCGGGGCGGTCGAGCGGATGATGATCGATCCGGCGCTCGGCCGCGTGGCCTTCGTGCTGGTAGGCTTCGGCGGCTTCGTCGGCCTGGGCGAGGACTGGCTGCCGGTGCCGTTTTCCGCGTTGCGCTGGCATCCGGGGCGGGCCTTTTTTACTCTCAACCTTGATCCTACGCGACTGACCGCGATGCCGACTTTTGCCAAGGAAGAACCGGCGATGCTGGTCAGCGTCAGTGATCTGCGGGCGCTCTACAACCGTTACAGCGTCCCCCCCTACTGGCGGCGCGGCTGAAATCGTCCCCGCCGTCTCGTTCAGCGCACTTCCCTCTCGCCAAGCCAACCTCAAACCTTTCTAATGTCTCCGGCATTGGTCTGATGCAGAAGCGGGAGAGCAAGCGACAATGGAGGCGGTCACCCTCTATATTCTGATTGGCGCCGGTCTCCTGATCGTCAGCATTCTCACCAGTTTCATCGCCTTCCGTGTTGGCGCTCCGCTGCTCCTGGTGTTCCTGGGCGTGGGCCTGGCGGCAGGGGAGAACGGTATTGGCGGGATCGCCTTCAATGATCCGCAGGCGGCCTTCCTGGTTGGTTCCATAGCGCTTGCCGTCATCCTGTTCGAAAGCGGCCTCGATACCCGCTTTCACAGCTATCGCATTGCCGCCGGGCCGGCGGTGACGCTGGCCACTGTGGGCGTCTTGATTACTACCGGCGTTGTTGGAGCGGCCGCCCATCTTTTGGTGGGGTTATCGTGGCCAGAGGCGCTGCTGATCGGCGCGGTCCTCAGTTCCACCGACGCGGCAGCCGTGTTCTTCCTGCTGCGCGTCGGCGGCATCACCATCCGCGATCGGGTGCGTTCCACACTGGAGATCGAATCGGGTACCAATGACCCGATGGCCATCTTCCTGACCATCGCCCTGGTCGAGGTGATTTCCGGCGGCCATTATGGCGTCGCGGACTTCATCGGCGAATTCGCCCTGCAGATGGGGGGCGGTATTATCCTGGGCCTCTTGGGCGGGGCCTTCATTACTCTGGTCATCAACCGCATGCGGTTGGAGCCGGCGCTCTATCCCGTGGTGTCGCTGGCCTTCGCCCTATTCGGCTTCGCTTTTGCCGGGGTGGTGGGGGCCAGCGGTTTTCTAGCGGTCTACGTTGCTGGCCTCGTCGCCGGCAACGTCCGCCTGCGTGGCGCCGAGAGCTTGAAGCGTTTTCATGCCGGGCTGACGTGGCTGGCCCAGATCGTCATGTTCGTACTCTTGGGCCTGCTTGCCACGCCGGCGCATTTCGTGCCGCTGATTCCGGTGGCGGTGGCGCTTGCGATGGTGCTGACGCTGCTGGCTCGGCCGCTGGCGGTGTGGCTGTGCCTCCTGCCCTTCCGCTATTCCACGCGGGAAACGGCGTTTGTCGCCTGGGTGGGGCTGCGCGGTGCCGTGTCCATGCTGCTGGCAATCGTTCCTCTGTTGGCCGGCGTTCCCAGTGGGTCGAGCGTGTTTATCATCGCCTTCCTGGTGGTGGTGGTATCGTTGACAGTACAGGGCTGGACCATCCGGCCGATGGCCCGCCGGTTGGGCCTGATCGTGCCGCCACGCACCGGCCCGGTGGATCGCATGGAATTGGAATTACCCGGCGAAGCCACCATGGAGTTGGTGGCCTACACGGTGCGAGCCGACAGCCCGGTGGCACGCGGCCATCCCCTGCCCCGTTGGGCCCGGCCGTCGCTGGTGATCCGGCAGGGACGCGTGCCACCGCCATCGCAGGCTCGCCCCCTCCGGCCGGGTGATCACGTCTACCTGTTCACGCCTCCGAGCCGGGTGCCGCTTCTGGACCGGCTTTATGGCGGCAGCCGGCCACTGGCCAGCGACGACCGCGAGTTTTATGGCGATCTGGTGCTTAATCCCGATGTCACCGCCCAGGTGGTGGCCGAGATGTATGGCCTGCCGGTGCCATTGTCTGACGCGCCCCTGACCGTGGCCCAACTGTTCGAGCGCGACTACCATGACGCCTACGGCATCGGCGACCGAATCCGTCTTGGCGCGGTAGAGTTGATTGTCCGCGAGGTGGATATTGATGGCGCGATCGTATCGGTAGGGTTGGCCCTTGATCCGCCTCGCCCCACCCGGCTGAAGCTGCCGTCCCTTCTGCCGGTTCGCGCCGTCGGTGACGCTTGGCGCCGCCTCAGTCGCCGACATTCCTCGCGCCGGGAAAAGCAACCCGGCGACTGAGGCGGGCGCTATGCCCCGGATCAGTCGTTGCTTCGGTCTTGCGTCTGCTGATCGCGGATGATGGCGGCAAAGGTTTCCGGCGGCATGGGATAGCCGAACAGGTAGCCCTGGAGCATGTCGCAGCCCACCGATTGCAAGAACCAGTGCTGCTCTACGGTTTCGACGCCCTCCGCCACCACCGACAGCCCAAGGCCGTGGGCCATGCCGACTGCGGCGCGGACCAGCGCGTTGTTGCGCACGTTCTCCGGGACATCCATACAAAACGAGCGGTCGATCTTCAGCTTGGACACGGGCAACTGCTGCACCGAGGCGAGCGACGAATAGCCTGAACCAAAGTCATCGATGGCCGCCTGAATACCGAACACGGAGAGTTCGGTAATGGTGCGGATAGCAGCCTTGAGATCGCGCACCGCCGCCTGCTCTGTAATCTCCAGCCCCAGCCGGCCACGCAGACCGGGATACGGTGCCAGCAATTCGGACAGCCGCCGCACCAGATTGCCGCGCGTGAAAAGAAGACCGGAAATGTTGACGAACACCCGCTCCGGCAACACTCCCCCGACCTCCCACTGGGCTAATTGACCGACCACATCCTCCAACACCCAATAAGTGATCGGGATGATAAGGCCACATTCCTCCGCGATGGGAATGAACTCGGCGGGCGACACCGCGCCCAGGTCCTTGTGCCACCAACGCAGGAGCGCTTCGGCGCTGACGACTCGGCCCGTTTTGGCGTCGACCAGCGGCTGATAGACCACACGCAACTCGTTGCGCTCGATGGCGTGGGCGAGATGCATGGTCAAGAGCGTCCGTCGGGTGGCGGCGGCCGCCATCTCCGGCGTATAAAAGGAGACGGCATTGCCCCCGTTGTGCTGCGCGGCCTGAAGCGCCAGCTTGGCTTTGGCGTTGAACTCCTCCACCGTATGGGGGGAAGTGCGGTCGAACAGGGCTGCACCAACCGACAGGCGCAACCGTACCCAAATCCGCTCGGCATAGATGGAGGCGGTCAGCCGGTCGTGGAGCACGTCGGCCAGCATCCGCCCATATTCAGGATCGGAGACACGTGCCAGTGCCGCAAATTCATCGGCGGCAACGCGACAAATCAGGGTGTCCTTGGGCAGAACCTCGGCGACACGCGCTACCAAGGCCTTCAGCGCGGCATCACCGACATGGAAGCCATAGGCTTCATTGACGTCGCTGAACTGGTCAACGTCAAGGCAGTAGAAGGCCACATAGTGATTACCGTCGGCGGGGTTATTGGCGAGCAGGTGCTCGCACTCCTCGAAGAAGGCTGTCCGCGTCAGCACCCCCGTCAGGGTGTCATGGCGAGCCAGAAAGAAGGCTCGACGCTCGGCCTCCAGCTTTTCCGAGATGTCGCGCACGATGCCGACGAACATCAGTTCGTTGCCCAGCTTGGTTTTGCCCACCGAAAGATGCACGGGGAAAACGGTGCCGTCGCGCCGCCGCCCCATGGTTTCGCGTCCGATACCGATGATCTTGGCCCGCGCCGTTTCCAGGTAGGTCCCCATGTAGCGATCATGGTCATCGCTGTAGGGAGGCGGCATGAGCACCGTGAGGTTGTGTCCGAGGAGTTCCCCCTCCTCGAAGCCGAACATGGCGCAGCAGGCCCTGTTGATGGCGCGGATGATGCCCTTGTGATCGGAGACGATCACGCCGTCGACCGCCGCGTCGAGCAGGGCGGTGACAAAGCGGTCGCGGTTGATCAGAAAGTCGGCCACGCGCAGGTCATCGATGACCTCTTGGAAGAAGCCGGCGTATCCCTGCACCTCGCCACTATCGTCGCGGTGCGGGATGAACGAGCCGGAAAGCAGCACATGCGCACCGTCTGGACCGTCGTAGACGCAGTCCATGGCGGCGGTCGTGCCCGTCAGCGTGGCCCGCTCCAGCGCGGCCACCTGCTCGGCAATGCTGGGACCCTGAAGTTGAGCGAACGGTCGGCCAACCACCGTTTCCACGCGAGCGCCCAGCGTCGTCAGATAACGCTCGTTCGCATGGCAACACCGATGGTCACGGTCCACGTAGACAATGCAGAAGACCGAGTCATCGAAAAGGCTGCCGGCCAGGGACGCCCAAAAATCGGATCTCCGGCTGATAAGGAACTCGTCGGCCGGGTCCGATTCTGACCCTTCGGCCGACAGATGATTTGGCACGGCTCTCACTGGCTCCCTTGGCGTGCTTGGCCGCATGTTAGTTCATCACATCGCTCGATGCCGAGCGAATTTTGCGAAAATCACAACTACATAGTATAGCGATTCGAGGCAGGATGCTATCGATCGTTGGGCAAGCTAAAGAGGGGGAATTCCCCATTGCTGCAAAAGGGAAAGGCATGGGGCCGTGCGGAGGCGATCCGTTGCGCAAGCGCTGCCGGTTTCTTCATGGTTAAAACTATGCATTCGACAGCGTTTTGCTTGCAGAAATGTGGACACAAAACGAAACGGCCCGGAGCGCTGCTCCAGGCCGTCTACTCTAACCGCGCGATGCGGTTTCCGGAAGTTTGGTGAGCCCGGAGGGACTCGAACCCTCGACCCCATGATTAAAAGTCACGTGCTCTACCGGCTGAGCTACGGGCTCGTAAGGGGCGGCACCATAAGCGGCACCGCCGCTCCGGTCAATAAAAACGCGTAAAAAAAGTGGCTCAGGTGGTTTTCAGGGTCTGCATCCGCTTGGTTTCGTCACCCTTATGAGCTTCCTGGGCGAAGCGGGTGGCGAGTTGTGCGCTGACGCGTGGCGTCACAAAGGTTGAGATGTCGCCACCCAGACGCCCGATCTCCTTCACAAAGCGTGAGGAGATGAACTGCTGCTTTTCCGAAGCCATCAGGAACACCGTCTCCACCTTCGAGTTGAGACGGGTGTTCATGCCGGCCATCTGAAACTCGTATTCGAAGTCCGATACGGCACGTAGGCCACGGATAATGACGGCGGCTTGGATGTCTACGGCAAAGTGCATGAGCAGGTTATTGAACGGACGAACCTCGATGGACGTGCCGTTCGTGGGCATCTCGGCCAAGTCCGCCTGGACCATAGCCACCCGCTCCTCCAGCGTGAAGAGTGGCCCCTTGCCGGCGTTCGCCGCCACCCCGACGATCAGATGGTCAACCACTCGGGTCGCCCGCTGAATAATGTCGAGATGGCCATTGGTCACCGGGTCGAAGGTCCCGGGGTAGACGCCAATTCGGTGCTTGGACATCAGATGAAATCCTCTGGGTTCGTCCTTAGCGGCCCTGCTTTGCTTATACCGACTCGTCGGCGGCGCCGTTGTTGCCGCCTTCCTCGCCGTTCTCGTCGATCAGCGAGGCTACCGACACGACGCGGTCATCTGTCCCGATGCGGAACAGGGTAACGCCTTGCGTCTTGCGGCCGGCGACTCGCACATCGTGGATGGGCATGCGGATCGTCTGTCCGCCATTGGTCACCAGCATGATCTGGTGTTGGTCGGTGACCGGGAAAGAGGCGACGATCGCCCCGTTCCGCTCGCCCATTTCCATGTTCCAGATGCCCTGCCCGCCCCGATTGGTGATGCGGTACTCGTAGGCCGAGGTACGTTTACCGAAGCCCCGCTCCGACACCGTCAGGATGAACTCCTCTCGGGCCTGAAGTTCCTCGAACTTCTCGGGCGACAGGGTAACGGCACTGGAAACCTCGGCGTCCGGGTCCGGGCTCTCATCGCTGGATGCCTCCTCACCGCGTGCCCGGCGCAAGGCGTTGGCCTGACGCAGGTAGGCGGCACGTTCCTCCGCGTCGGCGTCCACATGCTGCAGCACCGACATGGAGATAACCTCGTCACCATCGGCCAGTCGAATGCCTCGCACGCCGGTAGAGGTGCGGCCGGAGAACACCCGCACATCCGAGTTCTGGAAGCGGATGCACTTGCCGGCGCGGGTGGCCAGCAGGATGTCATCCTCCTCAGTACAGGTGTGGACCGAGATGAGACGCTCGCCCTCCTCCTCCAGCTTCATGGCGATGAGGCCCGAGGAGCGGATGTTGGCAAAATCCGACAGGCGGTTGCGGCGCACGTTACCCCTGGAGGTGGCGAACACCACGTGCAGGTCGCCCCATGACTGTTCGTCTTCGGGTAGGGCCAGCACGGCGGAGATGGTTTCGCCGTCCCCGATCGGCAGCAGATTGACCAGCGCCTTGCCGCGCGCCTGCGGCGTGCCCAGCGGCAGCCGGTAGACCTTCAGTTTGTAGACCATGCCGCGGGTTGAGAACAGCAGCAGTGGCGTGTGGGTGTTGGCGACGAACAGTTCGGCTACCGCGTCCTCGGCCTTCAGCGCCATGCCCGAGCGGCCCTTCCCGCCGCGCGCCTGGGCGCGGAAGGTCGAGAGCGGCACGCGCTTGATGTAGCCGGAGTGAGTGACCGTAACGACCATGTCCTCGCGCTGGATCAGGTCTTCAATATCGGCCTCGTACTCAAGCTCCTGAATTTCGGTGCGACGCTTGTTGCCAAACCGCACCTTCATCTCGATCAATTCGGTGCGCAGGATTTCCAGCAGCTTGGCACGGTTCGCCAGGATTTCCAGGTACTCGGCGATCTTGTCCGTAACCTCGGTCAATTCACCGGAAATTTTGTCCCGCTCCAAGCCGGTCAGGCGGTGCAGGCGCAGGTCCAGGATAGCCTTGGCCTGAATTTCCGACAGCCGATAAGTGTTGTTGGCCGACAGGGAGCGGCCCGGCTCGTCGATCAGCGCGATCAGCGACGCCACGTCGGCCGCCGGCCACTCCCGCGCCATTATCGCCTCGCGCGCCTGGGCCGGGTCGGGGGCGCGACGGATCAGGGCAATCATCTCATCCAGGTTGGCCACGGCCACGGCAAGACCAACCAACACATGCGCCCGCTCGCGGGCTTTGCCCAGTTCGTACTCGGTACGCCGGGTGATCACCTGCTCGCGAAAGGCGACGAACGCGGACACGATGTCCTTCAGGTTCATCGTTTCCGGCCGACCGCCGTTCAGCGCCAGCATGTTGATGCCGAACGAGATCTGAAGCTGGGTATGCCGATACAGTTGGTTCAGCACCACGTCTGCATTGGCGTCGCGCTTCAACTCGACCACCACGCGCAGGCCGTCGCGGTCCGATTCGTCGCGGAGGTCGGCGATGCCCTCGATGGTTTTCTCATTGACCACCTCGGCCATGCGCTCGAGCATCTTGGCCTTATTGACCTGAAAGGGCACCTCGGTGATGACGATCGCCCACCGGTCCTTGCGGATTTCCTCGACGCTGGCGCGGCCACGGATGACGACGGAGCCGCGTCCGGAGTGGTAGGCCTGCCGGATGCCCGAACGGCCCATGATGATACCGGCGGTGGGGAAGTCCGGCCCCGGTACGATATCGATCAACTCGTCGATGGAAATCGTCGGATTGTCGACATAGGCGCAGCAGGCGTCGATCACCTCACTCAGATTGTGAGTGGGAATGTTGGTCGCCATGCCCACGGCGATACCGCCGGCGCCGTTGACCAGCAGGTTCGGGAAGCGCGCCGGAACGACGGTCGGCTCATAGTTCGATTCGTCGTAGTTCGGCTGGAACTCGACGGTTTCCTTATCGATATCATCGAGCAACGCCTCCGCCGACTTGGCCAATCGCGCCTCGGTATAGCGCATGGCCGCGGGCGGATCGCCATCCATCGAGCCGAAGTTGCCCTGCCCGTCGATCAGCGGCAGGCGCATGGAAAAGTCCTGCGCCATGCGGACCATGGCATCGTAGATCGCGGAGTCGCCGTGCGGGTGATATTTACCCATCACGTCACCGACGATGCGCGCCGACTTCTTGTAAGGCTTGCTGGAGTCGTACCCGCCCTCCTTCATCGCAAAGAGGATGCGGCGATGCACCGGCTTCAGGCCATCGCGGACGTCGGGCAGCGCGCGGCTCACGATCACGCTCATGGCGTAATCGAGATAGGAGCGGCGCATCTCCTCTTCGATGGTGACCGGCGCGATGTCGGACGGAGGCGGAGTCAGGGGAACTGTCGTCAAAAGACCAACCCGTTTCGTGTCAAGGCCAGCGGCCCGCGGCCTTTTCCAAGGTACGCGGAGTATACCGGATTGCGAACCGTTGCTAACATTTTTTGCAGATGCTCACAACGTCGCCGTTTGCCCTCCTTAGATAAGGACGCCGCGACAGTTTGGCCACGGCACTGGGAACAAACCGAAAGGGCACGGGTTAACTCGCCATCGTATCGTACGCATGGAGCCGGTCATGACGACGAAAACCGTGGAACATCCTCTGCGCCATTTCCTGCTCGCGACTTCGGTTTTGTTGCTGGCGGGGCTTCTTGTCGGGTGCAACACGCTGGAAGGGTTCGGAGAAGACACGCAAGCCGCCGGCGAGGCCATCGAAGGCCAGGCCAAGTCCGGTAGTCAGTGACAAAAGACGGGGCTTCAAGGGATAATTCCCCTTGAAGCCCCGTCGAGCACGACATAGACTTGCTTGAAATCCCTGATTTCCAGATCCCTTCCCTGCCATCCCAGATGGCGAATCAACTGGCTCAGTGCCATTGGGTTGGTGTGCGCGGCCCACAGCTTGACCGGGCAGGATTGGCTGAACGGCGCGTCGGCCGCCAGTCGGCCGCCCCACACCTCGTCGACCGACCGCAACACCCCGGACCGGTCCTTGCCGAAATAAATCTCGAAGAAACGAGGCTCGACCGGACTCACCAGGATGGTGCCCTCGCCGCACCCTGGTATGGCACGGATGAGGGCCGCCGATTCCCGCCACTGCTCCTT
>DASPMK010000234.1:0-10917 GCA_035627075.1 Azospirillaceae bacterium | reverse complement strand
GACGAGGTCGACGGCGACGGTGGTGAGGATGTGATCTGGGCCGGCGAGGGCGACGACTACACCATCGATGGCGACGGCAACGATCAAACGTTTGGTGGCACCGGCAACGACACGCTGGGAGGGGAGAGCGGCGACGACCTCGTGGTCGGCGGCACCGGCGCCGATGAACTGTGGTCGGATGTCGAGAGGGATGCCCCGGCGGAGCGCAACACGCTGTACGGCGGGGCGGGCGACGACACCTTCTACGCTGACGGCACCGGCGGCTACCTCGACGGCGGCGACGGCGACGACGTGCTGTATGTCGGCCATATGCCCACCTACCTTTCCGCGACGGACACCTGGGTGCCGTCCGCGCCGAGGCGGGCGGACCACGCCACGGTGGTCGGCGGGGCCGGCGCCGACACGGCGGTGCTGCCGCAGGGCCGCGCCGACTACACCTTTACCGCCGGCCGCCACGGCGCGCTGGTGATCGTCGAGACTGCCGCCCCGGCGCACCGGCTGACGCTGCGCGAGGTGGAACTGCTGTGGTTCCGGGCCGGCGACCGGGTGGCGGTGCCGGTGGCCGAGGTGCTGGCGGCGCGGCCGCTGGCCGGCGTCGCGTCGGCGACCGCCCGCGCCGCCCCGGCCAAGCCCGGCCTCGGCCTGCTGGCGGCGCTGGCGTAGCGCGGCGCCTTCTGCGCTTGGCGTCTTGCCGGCGGAGGAGAGGGGCGGGCGGCGCCGCGCCGAATCGGCGGGGCGCCGAGTCGCGCCGATCTTGCCGCCTCGATGGCCGACGACAAGCGACGATACAATTACGTACCGATCTATCCTTTGCAAAATTCCAAAGAAAACAAGGTGCGTGAGTGTCTGTCGCTCTGCTCGTTAGGAATGCAATAAATAAAAGGTTATGAAATATTGACCTTCGGCGCGGTCTTGATCTTTAGATATGGCCTTGCCCCTTCGCCGCCGGAGACATCGCATGGCCCTCCTTCCTGTCGACAGCCCCGACGATACGCTGACCGGTACCGCCTCGGCCGACGTCCTCAACGGTCAGGACGGGAATGACCGCCTGTACGGGGGAGGGGGCAACGATCTGCTTATCGGCGGCACTGGCACCGATGTGCTCGATGGCGGCACGGGCGACGACAGCCTGTTTGGTGACGCCGGCAACGACAGCCTGTTTGGCGGCACGGGCGACGATACCGCAGTTTATGCCACCGCGCCGGGCAGCGTGGACATCAATCTGTACTACGGCAGGGCCTGGGACGGGGCGGGCGGGACCGATACCCTGGAGTGGATCGAAAATGCCGCCGGCTCCGACTACAACGATTACCTCAGGGGTATGGATAATGAGAATACCCTGTGGGGCAACGGCGGCAACGACTGCCTGGCCGGGGGGGGCGGCGGCGACTATCTGCACGGCGGCACGGGTTTCGATACCGCCGATTACGCCGCCGATCCGACGGCGGTAACGGTCAATCTGCACGAGGGCACGGCGCTCCAGGAAGGGGGGGCGGCGGGCCGCGACACGCTGGTGCGGATCGAAAATGCCAGCGGTTCCAACAAGGGTGACGAGCTGAGGGGCAGTTATAGCGACAACACCCTGTGGGGCAACGGCGGCAACGATAGCCTGTTCGGCGGCGGCGGCGACGACGTGCTGGACGGCGGCGACCATAACGACACTCTGGACGGCGGCGAGGGTGGTGATCGGTTGTATGGCGGCAATGGCAACGATGTGTTGGATGGCGGCGCGGGTGAAGTGGACCCCAGCCTGAGGACCAGTGGAGCCGGTTGGTAAGGTGGAAGGCCGCTTCGTTTTGGTTTCCTTCATCCGACCATTTTAATCGGCTGTTGCGGCTGTGGGTATGTGGGCAACGCGCCCGCGTTGTCCAAGCGCAGCGTCATATCCACAGCCGATGCTCCGAGGCTGCCGGTGACGCCGTCCCGCCAGACCGCCAGCGGCGTCCGGTCGCTCAGCGCCTGATGAGGGCGGCGGATGTTGTAGAATCGGATCCACTCGCCGATTCCCGTCCGCGCCTCGCGGCCGTCGGCATAGCCTTTGAGGTAGACGTCCTCGTACTTCAAGGACCGCCAGACCCGCTCCATGAAGATGTTGTCGAGATAGCGGCCGCGGCCGTCCATCGAAATCCGCACCCCGGCGGCGGTCAGAGTGCCGGTGAAGGCGGCGCTGGTGAATTGGCTGCCCTGGTCGGTGATGATCCCCTCGTCAGCCTGCCCGCCGTGGCCGCCTGACCATCCCGGCCAGACCAGCCGGAGACCACAAGAGCGCCCCAGCTCTTACACCACGTCTCGGGACACGATCCGGTCTGGTGGACACGTTCGATAGCTCACGCCGCTTGGTTGGCCGGGTCGATCAGCCGGAGCGTCGCGTCGAGGGCGCTCAGCGCGACGCGGTCCTTGGCCAGTTGCTGTTCCTGGGCGATGATCTGGCCGGCAAGACGGGCGCGGCGCTTGAGCAAGCTTGAGATGACGAGGCTTCTGGCCATGCGCGTTTCTCCCTGTGACGGGAGAAAATGTGCCGGGGCCACCACCTCCTACTCAATTCGGAGGTAGTGGTCTTTGCTCCAAAATGCCGAAAACACGCGGATATTTGTTTTCATCTGGCACCAAAATTGGCCGTGTAATAACTGGTTAACCATTACGCCCCATCGTCGCCTCACCCCTCAAACGGTGATGGCTTGCGATGATCCGCGAACGTATCGATCTGGATGGCGCGTGGGAGTTCCAGATGGCCGGTGACGACGACGCGTGCCCGGCGGAAGGCTCCGTCTGGTGCGCGGCCGTGGTTCCCGGCCCCTGGCAGGCACAGTTCGACGACCTGCGGATGACCGCCGGCACCGCGTGGTACCGTCGTTCGTTCGATGTGCCGGCGTCCTGGGAAGGTGGGGCCGTCTACCTGCGGTTCAACGCGGTCAACTACCACGCCCGCGTCTGGGTCAACGGCCAACTGGTCGGCGAGCACGAGGGTGCGTGGTTGCCGTTCGAGTTCGAGGTATCGCGCCACCTGCGCCTGGGCGCCGCCAATGAGGTGGAGGTCCGCGTCGTCCTCCCTACCGATGACGCCGAGCGCTTTCCCGACTTCCCGTTCACCGAAATCCCCTTCGGCAAGCAAAGCTGGTACGGCCCGCTCGGCGGCATCTGGCAGTCGGTGCGGCTGGAGCGCCGTTCGGCCCTGCACGTCGCCGGCATCCGCCTGCTGCCGTCGCTGGCCGACGGGACGGTGACGGTGCGCGTTGCCTTGAGCCAGCCCGCCCCCGACCGGGTCGACCTGGAGATGGACGTCACCGATGCTGCGGGGATTATCGTCGCCACCACCGAAATCGCCCTAATGGCGGGTGACACCTCGGCCGAGGCGATGCTGCACGTGCCCGATCCCGCGCCGTGGTCGCCCGATGCGCCGAACCTTTACCGCCTGACGACGGTACTGGAGGACGACACGGGCGAGTTGGACCGCCAATCCGACAGCTTCGGCTTCCGCACCATCGAGGCGCGCGACGGCCGGCTGTTCCTGAACGGCGCGCCCATTTACCTGCGTGGCGCGCTCGACCAGGACTACTACCCCGACGGCATCTGCACCGCCCCGTCGCTGGCCTTCCTGGAAGACCAGATGCGCAAGGCCAAGGAGTTGGGGCTGAACTGCCTGCGCTGCCACATCAAGGTACCCGACCCACGCTACTACGAAGTGGCCGACCGGATGGGCATGCTGATCTGGACCGAGCTGCCCAACGGCGGCCGCGTCACCGACGCCTCGGTGGCCCGTGCCGAGGCCACGTTGCGTGGCATCCTGGAGCGCGACGGCAATCACCCCTCGATCGTCTGCTGGACTATCATCAACGAGAACTGGGGCACCGACCTCGTCCACGATGCCACTCATCGCGACTGGCTGAAGCGGACCTTCACATGGCTGAAGGCCACCGATCCCTCGCGCCTCGTAGTCGACAACTCGCCGCTGGCCCCCAGCCTGCACGTCCAGACCGACATCGAGGACTATCACTTCTATGCCGGCGTCCCGGATCACCGCCGGGATTGGGACCGCTTCGTCGAAGGCTTCGCCAGCCGCGCCGACTATACCTTCAGCCATCATGGCGACGCGGTGCGCACCGGCCGGGAACCGCTGATCGTCTCCGAATTCGGCAACTGGGGCCTGCCGCACCCCGCCGATCTCGTCGGTTCGGACGGCCAGGAGCCGTGGTGGTTCGAGACCGGCCACGACTGGGGCGAGGGCGTGATGTACGCCCACGGCGTCGAGCGCCGTTTCCGCGACTGGTACCTCAACGGGGTGTTCGGCAGCTTCCGAAACTTCATCGAAGCCGCTCAGTGGCAGCAGTTCCGCGCCTTCAAGTACGAGCTTGAATCCCTGCGCCGCCGGCCGGAGATCGCCGGCTACGTCATGACCGAGCTGACCGACTGCCATTGGGAGTCCAACGGCCTGCTCGACATGCGCCGCAACACCCGCGTCTTCCACGACGTCTTCCGCACCGTCAACGCCGACACGGTGATCGTGCCGGAATGGCGGCGAGTGGCCTATTGGGATGACGAGGCCGTCAGCCTGGATCTCGCCATCGCCCACGGCGCCGGCCCGCTGCTGACGGGCGCGAAGGTCGAGATGCGCCTGGACGAGATGGTCGAGGCTTTAGTGCCGCCGCTCAGCGCCGGTGAGGTCCGCAACCTCGGCGGCGTCGAGTTGGAACTGGCCCCGGTGGACCGCCCCACCACTCGGCGGGTGGAACTGACGCTACGGTCGGCTTCGGGCGATGTGGTGGCCGAAAACCATGTCGAGATCGCGGTGCATCCCCGCCGCCGTCCGCCCACCGAGGCGGCAGCGATCTGGGCGCCCGATCCGGCGGTGCGCGACCGGCTGGCCATCCTTGGCTACACCATGGCCGACAACCTTAACGGCGCTTCGGCCGTGGTCACCGAGCACATGGAGCAGGACTTCCGCGCCTTCGTGCGCGAGGGTGGGGCGATGCTGTTCCTGGCCGACCACCCGACCCCGCTCTACCCGTTCTTCCCGCACTGGCAGAACGTGAAGGTGGAAAGCCGCGACGGCACCTTATGGCGAGGCGACTGGGCGTCGTCCTTTTCGTGGCTGCGCCGGTCGGGCCCGTTCACCCGCCTGCCGGGCGGTCCGCTGCTCGACCATGGCTTCGATCGTGTCATCCCGCGCCACGTCATTTCCGGCTGCAACCTCATCGACTTCCAGTCGCGGGTCCACGCCGGTCTGGTGGTCGGCTGGGTCCACAAGCCGGTGGCGCTGACGGTGGAGCGGCAGTACGGCCGTGGCCGGCTGGTCGCCTCCACCTTCCGCCTGTTCGCCGATCCGGCCGGAGTGGACCCGACGGCGACGGCGCTTCTCGACGGCATGATCGAGTTGACGGTTCAGGGCCGGCGCTGCGGTGCCGCGCGCCCCAGCGAGACCGAGGCGCATCCATCGATGGCGAGTGCCTAGCTCAGTCAGCGTGCTGCATGGAACCGATGGTAACCGGGAGGTCTGTTTCCGGTCTATCCGGTCCTCTGCCATGCCGCAAGGTCAACGCCGCTCATCGCCCCCCCTTCCCCGGCTACCGCCGCGGGGGATCAACTGGGCGGCGTATGGTGCCGCCCTGCGACGGCGCGGTGGCATGGAATTGCCGCCCCCCGCTATTACCCCGTGACACCCTCCAAATAGGGTGCGAGGTACTGGCCGGTGTAGCTGCGAGCCGCCTCGATGATGTCCTCGGGTATTCCTTCGGTGACGATCTCGCCGCCACCGGAGCCACCCTCCGGACCTAGATCGATGATCCAGTCGGCGGTCTTGATGACTTCCAGATTGTGCTCGATCACTACCACCGTGTTGCCCTGATCGACCAGGGCGTGGAGCACTTCCAGGAGTTTGTCGACGTCGGCGAAGTGCAGGCCGGTGGTCGGTTCGTCGAGGATGTAGAGGGTTTTGCCGGTGGCGCGACGGGAAAGTTCCTTGGCGAGCTTGACACGCTGGGCCTCGCCGCCCGACAGGGTCGTCGCCGCCTGACCGATATGGATGTAGCTGAGGCCGACGCGGCTCAACATCTCCAGCTTGTCGTGGATGGAGGGAACGGCCTTGAAGAAGTCGGCACCCTCTTCAACCGTCATATCAAGGACGTCCGCTATGGTCTTGTCCTTGAACTTGATCTCCAGAGTTTCACGGTTGTAGCGCTTGCCGTGGCAGACGTCGCACGTCACGTAGACATCCGGCAGGAAGTGCATCTCGATCTTGATGACGCCATCGCCCTGGCAAGCCTCGCAACGCCCACCCTTGACGTTGAAGGAGAAGCGGCCGGGGCCGTAGCCGCGTGCCTTGGCCTCGGGCATGCCGGCGAACCAGTCGCGGATCGGCGTGAAGGCGCCGGTGTAGGTGGCGGGGTTGGAGCGCGGGGTACGGCCGATAGGCGACTGGTCGATATCGACGATCTTGTCCAGGAACTCCAGGCCGTTGATGGCGTCGTGCTCGGCCGGGTGCTCGCGCGCGCCCATCAGGCGACGGGCCAGCGCCTTGTACAGGGTTTCGATTACCAAGGTGGACTTGCCGCCGCCCGACACGCCGGTGACGCAGGTGAAGGTGCCCAATGGAATCTTGACGCTGACGTTCTTCAGGTTGTTGGCGCGGGCGTTCACCACCTCGATGAATTGGTCCTTATGACCGGGACGGCGGGTGGCGGGGATGGGAATTTGCCGCTGGCCGGTCAAATACTGGGCGGTCAGGCTGTTGGGGTTGGCCAACACTTCCGCCGGCAGCCCGGCCGCCACCACCGTGCCGCCGTGCGAGCCGGCGCCCGGGCCCATGTCTACGAGGTAGTCGGCGGTGCGGATGGCGTCCTCGTCATGCTCGACCACCAGCACGGTGTTGCCGAGGTCGCGCAGGCGCTTGAGGGTGGTCAGCAGCCGGTCGTTGTCGCGCTGGTGCAGGCCGATGGAAGGCTCGTCCAGCACGTAGAGCACGCCGGTGAGGCCCGAGCCGATCTGCGAGGCCAGACGGATGCGCTGGCTCTCGCCGCCCGACAGGGTACCGGAGCCGCGCGACAGGGTGAGGTATTCCAGGCCGACGTTGTTGAGGAAGCCCAGCCGCTCGTTGATCTCCTTCAAGATGCGGTAGGCGATCTCCTTGTCCTTGGGGCGGAGGTGGTTGTTCAGTTCCGAGAACCACTGGCCGGCTTCGGCAATGGACATCTCGGCGGTCTGGGAGATGTTCATGCCGCGAATCTTGACGGACAGCGCCTCGGGCTTCAGGCGCTGTCCCCGGCAAGCCTCGCAGGGTTGGGTGGACTGGTACTTGGACAACTCCTCGCGCATCCAGGCGCTGTCGGTTTCCTTCCAGCGTCGCTCCAGGTTGGGGATGACGCCCTCGAACGGCTTGTTGGTTTCATAAAAACGCAGACCGTCATCGTAGGTCATCTGCACGGATTCGGTGCCCGAACCGTAGAGGATGATGTCGCGGGCCTTTTCCGGCAGATCGTGCCAGGGAATGTCGAGATCGAAGCTGTAATGTCTGCCCAGGCTTTCCAGGGTCTGGGCGCGGTACTGGGTGGTGGAACCGCCATTCCAGGCGGCGATGGCACCATCGCGTAGGGAGAGCGCCTCGTTCGGCAGCACCAGCATGGGGTCGAAATAGAGCTTCTGGCCCAGACCGTCACAGGCCGGACAGGCGCCGAAGGGGTTGTTGAAGGAGAACAGCCGCGGTTCGATCTCCGAGATGGTGAAGCCGGAGACGGGGCAGGCGAATTTCTGCGAAAAGACGGTCTGCTCGCCCGAATCGGCGTTCTCGAGGAAGACGATGCCATCGGCGAGATCGAGGGCGGTTTCCAGCGAATCAGCCAGCCGGTTGCCCAGCCCTTCCTTCACCACGAGGCGATCCACCACCACCTCGATGTCGTGCTTGATCTTCTTGTTGAGGGTGGGCACCTCGTCGATCTCGTACATCTTGCCGTCGACGCGCACGCGCTGGAAACCGCGCTTGCGCAACTCCTGAATCTCCTTGCGATACTCGCCCTTACGGCCGCGCACGAAGGGGGCCAACAGGAAAAGCCGCGTGCCTTCCGGTTGGCTCAGGACGCGGTCGACCATCTGGCTGACCGTCTGGCTTTCGATGGGCAGGCCGGTAGCGGGCGAGTAGGGGATGCCGACCCGCGCCCACAGCAGGCGCATGTAGTCGTAAATCTCCGTCACCGTGCCGACGGTGGAGCGCGGGTTCTTCGAGGTGGTCTTCTGCTCGATGGAGATGGCCGGCGACAGCCCGTCGATGGCGTCGACGTCGGGCTTCTGCATCAACTCCAGGAACTGGCGGGCGTAGGCCGACAGGCTCTCCACGTAACGACGCTGGCCTTCGGCGTAGATGGTGTCGAAAGCCAGCGACGACTTGCCGGACCCCGACAGGCCGGTGATGACGATCAGCTGATCGCGCGGCAGTTCCACGTCGACGTTCTTGAGGTTGTGTTCCCGCGCGCCGCGGACGCTGATGCTCTTGGTCATGGGCGATGTCGCTGCCGGTGGTTGGTCGTCATGCGAAAGAGGGAGCGCCCGTTGCCGGGCGGCTTCCCCAATATGTGCAATGCAGCGGCGGATTGCGACTCTGCGTCGCGTCCCCCCGCATGGCCATTGTTCTATATTTGTTCATTGCTGGCCGCAAGAGCCCGGTGGTTCGGCAGGGTCCGAATCCGGGCTCATCAAGCAATCGCCTGATCCGCGTCTGGAGCTGGCGGTGTTTCGCCTTATAGCCGCAGTAGCGGGGGTGGTAGGCGCCGATCGGCGTGCCCGGCGGGTGGGGCCGGCTTCTTCGTCAGTAAAGGGGGCCATGATTCATTGACACAGCCATTACCGCTGCCAAGTGATGCGGCGCGTCGCCCCGCCCATGCGCGAAGCGACGCCATGGCCGTCGGATCAGCCGAAGTTTGGCGAGCGCGGAAGCGGTGCCGCGATTTCCATCTCGCGTTCGGCCGGCGCCGGACGGGGGGCCGGCTGGGAGCCTTCCTCGCGGCGCTCCAGCACGCCCGCTTCGTGCAGCCGCTGCATTACCTGCTCAAAGGCGGAGAAGGACCGCACGAACCCCTCCAACGGCATGACTACCCGCTGGCGGAACACCGGGCGCTCAACCCCCTTGGCGTCACGGCTGTTGGGCGACAGGCTCACCAAATCGATACGAACGATCGAGCCGGTAATCGTGATATCGCCGATGCCATCGGAAAATAATTCATCCTGCATGCTGTCCGTCCATCCGGAGTAGGGTAGGATTCCGGCGGCGCCGATTGCCGCCATCGATCGAGTTACCTCTTTCGCCTACACCGGAAGCTGATGCCCCGCAAGGAATCATCGGACGACGGAGCGCCCCGCAACACTGCTGGCCCCCGACAGCAGTTCCGTGCCGCCACCCGCACCGCTCAGCCGAGCCACGACCGAACCCGCCGAACCCGCGGCCATCACCAGGGGGCGGCTTTGCTGGTAGCGCTCCAGCAGCAGGGCCGTTAGTCCGGCTCCCTCCTTCACCGCCGCCCGCCGCCGCCCGCCGCCGCCCGGCCAGGCGCCGATGGAGGTCTGGTTGAACGCCACCGGCCGCAGCGTCTGGGTCGACACCACCGCGGCGCGGTCGGTCCCATATTCAAACAGGAGATACTCGACTTTTTGGACGACGATCGTGCTCCCCGTCCCTATCACACGCAAGGCCCCGTCGGCTTGGGGGGTGATCCGGTAGCTTGACTGCCGGCCGTCCAAAGCCAGCGTATCCATGCCGTCGCCACCGTCGATGGCATCGGTGCCGCCACCGCCGATCAGGGTGTCATGTCCGCTGCCGCCGTTGATGGTGTCGTTGCCGGCGCCGCCGTCAATGAGGTCATAGCCGTCATCGCCGTGCAACAGGTCGTTGCCCGTACTGCCGAACAGCTTATCGTGACCACCATAGCCGAAGATCCAGTCGTTACCGGCGCCGCCCACCACGGAATCGTTGCCGAGGTTGGAGAAAACGGTATCGTTCCCCTCCAGCCCGAAAATGGTGTCGCCGTCGTACCCGGACTCAAGCCAATCGTTGATCCGGGTCCCTATACGGAGCACGCCGACCATCTCGCCCTCCCCAACAGACGCCGATCCGCTTTCGGACTCCCGCGTCAGTTTAGGGTTTTATTATAAAGACTGGGAGCAATCGAGTCGAGTCCGCATCAAGCGGACCGCTCGCGGTTGACGAGAATAAGCACTTTCTCCTCCAACTGCTCGGGCGGGAAGGGCTTGGCGATATAGGCTGTCACGTCGTGGGCCATGGCCTCCTCGACCGCGATCAGGGTGGCCAGGGCCGTCACCATGAGGAACGGCAGGTTGGGGCGCACCGTACGCACCTGTTTCAAGAAGCTCAGCCCCGACAGGTGCGGCATCTTCCAGTCGCAGATGATGAGGTCGAAATCGTCTTCGCGGCCGGTGAAGCGCTCCAGGGCTTCCTTGCCATCGCGCGCCATGGTGATGTTATCCACCCCTAGGTCGCGCAAGATCATTTCGATGTAGCTGCGCGCGGCGTCCTCGTCCTCGGTCAGCAGCACCCGCAGCTTCGTCACCTCGCACAATCCCACCCCGGCGGCCAGCAGGCGCTCCTGGGCGCTGATCAGTCGTTGCGTGCGGTCCGGCAGGTTGCGCAAGGAAGCGATGAACCCCTTCAGGAAGGCGGTGGTCCGCGCGTGCAGGCGCAACAGTTCGCGGGCCCACGCGGCCACCTTGTCCTCGGTCAGCGAATTGTCGGCTACCAGCCCGGCCAGTTCGAGAATCTCCTCGGGGGTGGGCTGCTTGTCGCGGCCGAACTTGCCGAAGATGTTATTGGTCCGAATGTAGGTGTGCTGCATCTCGTCCAGCATCTTCGCATAGCCGAGCTTCTGTGGGGCGGACAGGCTCGACTTGGCGACCCGTTGCTGGATATCGGCCATCGAGCGC
>DASPMK010000233.1:0-7218 GCA_035627075.1 Azospirillaceae bacterium | reverse complement strand
CACGGTGGTCGTGGGCGGCACCATCCGGGTAGTCAACGGTTGTCAGATCCGCAACGGGCGGCTGGTGCGGGTGGGGCTGCCCCGCCAGATCCTCCCCCTGTTCCAAACCGTGGAGTATTTGCGTGCCTTTCTGATGGCGCGGCTGGCGTGGAGCCGACTCAAGGCGCTGACCATCGTCTCCGGAGCTTTTGGCGTGTTCCGGCGCAACGTTGCGATTGCGGTGGGCGGTTACAGCCTGGGCACGGTCGGCGAGGATATCGAGATTATCGTCAAGATTCACCGGCGCATGCTGGAGGAAGGACGGGCCTACGCGGTGCGCTTCTCGCCCGAGCCGGTGTGCTGGACCGAAGCCCCCACCGACCTCGGAACCCTGTCGCGCCAGCGCATCCGCTGGCAGCGAGGAGCGCTGGAAACCTTCTTCCGTCACCGGAGCATGCTGTTTCGGCTGCGTTACGGCCGTGTGGGGACGCTGGGCTTCGGTCAAATTTTGGTGGGCGATGTTCTGGGGCCACCCATCGAGGTTTTGGGCTATCTCCTGATACCACTGTTTTGGGCGCTTGGTCTTTTGAGCTGGGACTTTATGCTGGCTTTTTTGGCCATGACCTTCGTATTCGGAGTGTTTCTCAGCGTTGGCGCGTTGTTTCTGGAAGAACTCCAACTCCGCCGGTTTCCGCGCGCGCGCGATCTGCTGGTACTGGCCTTGGCGTCCGTTGCGGAGAATTTCGGCTACCGCCAGCTCAACAACTGGTGGCGGATCGTCGGCTGGTGGCGCTTCCTGCGCCGCACCGAAGGCTGGGGCCACATGCGCCGGACCGGATTCCGCAAGGAATAGGTCCAGGGGCCGCGATCACCAGGGCATCCGCGCCACCCGACTCTTTGGGGCGCAATTTGGGGTTTGTGCTCCTCCCGTGATCGTTTAGCATTCGCACGCTTGTCTCAAGCATTTTCGCGCCCCCGTCGGAATCCAAGTGACCTCGTGCAGCTTCTGAATTTTTTTCGCCAAGAGGCGTCCTCCCGACTTGGCCCGGTCCTCTGGCTGACCCTGCTGACGGGGGTGGCGGACATCATGGTCATGACGTCCATCAACGAGGCGCTGGGCCATCTGAGCGACGGCGACACGATGGCGCGGTATATGATCATGGCGGCCATCGCGTCGGTCCTGTTCGCCTTGTCGCAGAAATGGCTGATGCACAAGGTGGCGCCGCGCCTGGAGCAAGCCGTTCATACCCTGAGGCTGCGCTTTGCCGAGCGTGTATGTCTGGCCGAGGTCCACCAGATCGGGGAGGTGGGCCGCGAACGGCTGACAGCCTGTCTCAGCCGCGAGATCCCGCTGATCGCCCAGGCCATTCCCAACATCGTTCTGGGGCTGCACGCGGTGGCGACGATCGGCCTGACGCTGCTCTATATCGCCGCCTATTCCCATTGGGCGGCGGGGCTGACGCTGGTGACCGTCGGTATCACCAGCTTCTTTTGCATTCAGCACTCGGCGCCGATGCAGCAGGCGATCGGCCAGGTCCACGAGGCCGAACTGGCGGTGGCCGAGCGCAGCGGCGACCTGCTCGACGGATTCCGCGAGGCGAAGATGGAACCGGCCCGTGCGCTGGCCATCGTCGACGCCATCCGTCGGCACTCGGCCCAGGTACTGGAACAGCGCAGCAAGTTGGACGAGTTCTACGCCCAGGATTACATCCTGATGGAGTTGACCCTGATTCTGGCGATGGGGGCCGTGGTGTTCCTGCTGCCGCTGTTGCGGCCGGTGCCGGTGGAAGCCACGGTGGCTATCGCCAACGCCGTCTCCTTCATGATCTCGCCGGTCCTGCTGCTGATCGCGTCGCTGCCGATCCTGACCAACGCCGAGGTGGCGCTGGCCAAGATTCGCAAAACCCAGAAGCACCTGACCACCGCCGAAGACTCGCGCATCGATAATCCGCCGCCCCTGTCCGGCTTCCGGCGAATCGGCTTGCAGGACGTGATGTTCACTTACCGGCGCGAGGACGGCGGTCCCGGCTTCAGCGTCGGTCCGCTCGACCTTACCGTCCAGCGGGGCCAGATCGTCTTCATTTCCGGCAACAACGGTTCGGGCAAGAGCACGCTGGTCCAATTGCTGCTGGGCCTGCTACCGCCCGACGAGGGCAGCGTCCTCCTGGGGGGGCATCCCGTTGGCCCGGAGCTGCGCGTTGCCTACCGCAAGCTGTTCGCGGCAGTGTTTGCCGACGGCCATCTGACCCGCGAGTTTTACGGCTTGCCATCGATCGACGGGGAACTGGCCCGCGATCTCTTCACGCTCCTGGAGATGGAGGACAAGGCGACGATCGTCAACGGCGCTTTCTCGACCATCAACCTGTCCAGCGGTCAGCGCAAGCGGCTGGCGCTCATCGCCGCGCTGCTGGAAAAGAAACCGATCCTTGTTCTGGACGAATGGGCGGCCGACCAGTCCCCCCATTTCCGCGAAAAATTCTACCGGCAGGTCCTGCCCTGGCTTAAGACGCGGGGTCTCACGATCATCGCCGTCACCCACGACGAGCGCTACTTCGATGCCGCCGACATGCATGTCCACGTCAAGGACGGCCAAATCGCCCGAATCGACGTCGCCCCCGTTCAAACGGTCACCTGAGTTTAGTTCACCGCCACGCTGCCGCGGAATTCGCCGTCGCTCCAGTCGTCGGTCAGCACAGGAAAGCTTCGTGAGTCCCATTCCCGCACCGTTTCAGCCACCTCGGCGGCAACACCCGCAGCGTCGGGCGGGGCGGCGGTTTCGCTGAGCCGGCGGCGAACCTCGTCCAGCGTCACCGCTTCCCGGAACGCCACCAGCGCCTTGTTCCGGCCGGTCAGGGCATCGGCCAGCAGCACCGTGGGAAAGGCGGTGCGCGCCGTCGCCACCAGGGCGCCGGTCAGTGCCGGGAAGTCGTGATCGAGCACGTTGGCCATGACCACGCCGCCAGGGGCAAGACGGCGCGCCACCGCCTGGAAGAACTCGGCGGTGCCAACATGGAACGGCATCTGTCCGCCTCGGTAGAGATCAACCAGAATTACGTCGTAGATGGCGGCGTCCTGTTCCACCCACAGCCGGGCATCCCGCTCCGCCAGCCGCAGGTTGGTCAGGGTCGACAGGCCGAACAGGGTACGGGCGACGTCCAGGATTTCCGGGTCGATGTCGACGCCGACAAGGGCGGCATCCGGCCAGTTGGCGGCGATCTGGCGCAGGCTGGTGCCACCGCCCACCCCCAACATCAGCACGCGGGGAGCGGGCCGTCCGGCCAGCACGGGGGCGGCCAGCAGCATATCGTGATAGCGCAGGGTCAGGGCACCGCCGTCGTCGCGGCGCATGGCCGTCTGATAATGGTCGATGTCGCTGGCGAACAGGAACCGGAGGTCACCCTGGTCCACCACGGTTACTCGTCCATAGGGTGATTCCGTGTCATGGACGACGGAAGCGGGACGCTGATCGGGGAAGGCCGTCAGGAGCAGGGACAAGCCCAGGATGCCCGCCGCCCCGACGACGAGATCGTAACGCCGCAGCCGAAGGGCCTGAAGGGTGGCGGCGATGGCGATCACGGCGGTGGCGGCGGTGTAGCTCCAGGCCAGCCCGGCCAGCGGCACCATGACGAAGGAGGCGACCGCCGTCCCACCGATGCTGCCGATGGAGCCCCAGGCGTAGGCCAGCCCTGCCGCCGTCGCGGCCTTGCCCAGGTCGTCAAACACCGCGCGGGCGCAGATCGGCGACGCCATGGCCAGACAGCCCGCCGGAACCGCCAGCACCAGCATGCTGCCCGCCAGCGCCCCGACGATCGGCCCCAGCGGCCGCAGTCCCCACAGCAGGGGGGTAAGGAGGCGTGGTGTCAGCGCCGCCCACAAGGCGGCCACCAGCAGCGCCGCCAGCAGCGACTGACCCGCGTGGGGGCCGTCGCCCAGACGCCCGCCCCACCAGTATCCCACCGACAGGGCGGTCAGCACCACGCCGATGGTTGCCCCCCACTGGTAGACCGAGGTGCCGAAAAAGGGCGTCATCAGCCGCCCGCCCAGCATTTCGAGCATCATCACGCCGAACCCCGCCGCAAAGGCGACGAACAGCGTCATCCCCAGGGCGACACGCGCCGATACGGCCGCTCGCTCCCCACCCATAAGCGCCCCTCCGCTCCTGTCCGGTCAGCTCAAAATCAGTGCCTGCAGCACGTCGGAGCCGGTGGCCCCGACGACGGTGACCAACGGCACGAAACCGTTGCCGCCGCCATCGGCATCAACCTCCACCCGCGCCCCCGCCGCGATCGCGATCACCCGCAGGTAGCCGCTTTCGAAGGGCTCGCCCGAGACGCCAAGGCTGGTTTCCAGCGGCCGGAGGTCGATGCGGTCGCCATCGGCGGCGCTGAGATCGCTGAGGACGTCACCTCCGTCGGAAGCGCGGCGGAACACGAAACTATCGGCTCCGACACCGCCGGACAACTGGTCCGTGCCGGCGCCGCCCTCCAGCACGTCGTTACCGACGCCGCCGTGCAGCCCGTCGTTGCCGGTACCGCCCAGGATACGATCGTTGCCACCGCCGCCGTACAGCCCGTCGTTGCCGGCGCCGCCGGCCATGTAGTCGTCGCCGCCCAGCCCCCGCAGCGTGTCATTGCCGCCGAAACCCAGCAGGCTGTCGTTGCCCATGGTGCCCGTGAGCGAGACGCCGGACGCTGTGCCGGTCAGGCCGGTACTGCCACTGCTGACGGGGGTGGTGGGTGTCGTCGAGGCCGCGGTCCAGGGATGGCGGGTATCGACGATCGGGGCGGTGGCCAGGGTGGTGGAGCCGGTGATCCTGGCCTTGCCGTGGACGATGTCCGACAGACGGTAGAAACGGTTGCCGCTGACCGTGGCCGTGATGGTCGTGGGATTCCAGATGCCGTAGCCGGCGGACTTGTAGTTGGCGATGGTATTGCTGGCCATGGTCAGGGCCGATCCGGACCACAGGTTCCCTTCCGCGCCAAAGACGACCATGGCGTTGTTGTGGGAATTCGCCCCCTGAACCAGGACGTTGTTGCGCACCGTGACCTTGCCGCCGTTGGGCAGATCGAGGTTGAAACTGGCCGTGCCGGTGCCGTCATCGAGGCGGCTGTTCTCGATCACCGTGGTTTGGGCGCGGCTTTTGATATGATGGCCTTCCACCGTATCGTGAAAGTAGCTGCCGTTGACGCGCAGGCTGGCCACCTTGCCGATGTAGATGCCATGGGTATAGCCGTCGCCGTAGCCATTGCGGGCGAACTCCGAATTCAGGATTTCGATCCGCCCCGTCCGGTTCTCATTGGCCAGGACGCCATTCTCATTGCCGTTGAAGTAGCAGTTGCGGACGGTCAGGTTGCCTCCCTGGTAGCGGATGCCGGCGCCGTTCCGGTCGGCGACACGGGCGCCGGAAAACTCGATGTTCTCGACCGTCAGGTCGGTATTGGTGACCAGGATGCCCTTGCCGTTGCCGATCCGCTGCGTGGCGATCAGGCGGGCCATGCCGTTGACGCCCTTGATGGTGATTTTACTGTTGACGGTGGCGAAATCGTCCACGTAGTCGCCTCCCTGCACCAGGATAGTATCGCCGTCGGCCGAGGCGGCGATGGCGTCACTGAGACGAGCGAACGTCTGGCCCGAACCGACGGTCAGGGTGCGTCCGGTGGTCGTGGTGGACATGATCGTTCCGCTCCCGGTTTTGGTGTGGCGGGCCGAGGTTATCATGTTTGCCGGTAGCGTGGTGGCCCGGAACAGCGCAACCCGGTGGACGCGTGGGCATGACGCTCGCGTCATCGGGGCCGCGCGGGCCTTTGCGCCCCTCATCCCGGCCAGAGGTTCTGGACGAGGATGCAGACCGCCGTTCCGGTGCCGACCGATACCAGAAGATTGCGCAAGCCAAGATGGGCGGCGATGGTGACCAGCGCGCCGGCGGCCTGGGCCGCCTGTACCGGCCGGGGGGCGGTGCCGACATTCCAGAAAAAGAAAACGATCAGCACGGCGAGAACGGCCGGTGGAAACAGGTCGGTAAAGAGCCGGCGCAAAGTCGGCCGGGTAAGGCGGTGCCCCACCAGAAACGGCAGGAAGCGCGCAGGGGCCGTGGCAAGGCCCATCAGCACGGCCGTCAGCAGTACCGGCCCGCTCAGCATGTTCCGGCTCTCCGCCTCACGACGGCCACAACGGCCAGCGCCGCCGCCAGGATCGGGAGCAGCGTGTTGGTTGTCCCAAGGACCAGGACGCCGGCCAGCGCCACCGCCGTTGCGACAAGGGCGGCCCGCGCCTTCTCTGCCGCCCGCACCTGCTCCAGCAACAAGACGATGAACAGAGCCGTCAACGCGAAATCGAGACCGCTGACCCCGCCGGGCATCAGGCTGCCGGCCACCGCCCCGATCGCACAGCCCGCCACCCAGTAAGTCTGGTTGAGAAAGGCGACGCGCCACAGGATCGCCCGGTCACGTCCGGGGTCGTCGGACGGTGGCGATGCCGCCAGAAGCGCGTAGGTTTCATCCGTCAGCGCGAAGGCGAAATATCCCTTGGCCACGCTCCATTTGGGGAAACGCTCCAGAAAGGCAAGGCCGTAGATGGCGTGGCGGGCGTTGAGGACCAGGGTCGCCAGCGCGATCTCAACGGGGCTCTGCCCGGCGGCCAGCATGGCGGCGGCCATGAACTGGGACGCTCCGGCGTAGACGATCACGGCCAACAGGGGCGCGCCTGATGGTTCCAGTCCCTGCTGCACCCACAGCACGCCAAAAGCCATGCCGATGGGCACATAGCCCATCAGGATCGGGATGCTGAGCCGGAAGGCGTGACGCCATGGGGACGGGGGGAAGCCTTGGACGGTGTCGATCATCGCGACCGCTCATAGCCCCCCGCCGCTATCGAGGCAACATCGCACAGGGCGAACGACCTCTGCCTCTTGCGTTTGACGTTGTTGGAAACCGGCGGCCCGATTGCCGTCGCAAGACGGCGACGGCAATCGGGCCCTGATCAAGCCCGGGCCTACCCGTGCCTACCCGACCGCGGGTTCGTCAGGCGGGCGCCGTGTCGGGGGCATATACTCGCGCGGCCCTGGTCCGACATAGAGTTGGCGCGGCCGCGTGATCTTGGTTTCAGGGTCGCGGATCATCTCGTTCCAATGCGCCACCCAGCCGGCGGTTCGCGATACCGCGAAAATCACGGTGAACATGGATTCCGGAATACCCAGGGCACGCATGATGATGCCGGAATAAAAATCCACGTTCGGGTAGA
>DASPMK010000232.1:0-5987 GCA_035627075.1 Azospirillaceae bacterium | reverse complement strand
ATCGTAGCGCTGGCGCACGAGGCGTTGCGCCGCGACTCCCAGCGCGGCCGCTCGCGCGGGATCGTCGAGCAGCGAGAGGATCGCTTTGACCAGGTCAGCGACGTTGCCGGGTTCGACCAGAAGACCCGTTTCCGCGTGGGTGACGGCCTCCGGAATGCCGCCCACCGGGGTGGTGATCACCGGAAGGCCGAACGCCATCGCCTCCAGCACCGCCATCGGCAGTCCCTCGAAATAGGAAGGAAGCAGGAAGACATGAGCGCGGGTGAGCGCCGCTTCCTTCTCCGCGCCGCTGACCCAGCCGAGGAGCCGGACCTGCCGGCCCCAGGATTCAGCCGCGACAAGCCGGCTAACCTTCTCCACGTCGCCATCGCCGCCAAACCAGAACTCGGCGTCGGGATAGTGTTCCAGCACCGCCGGGATGGCGCGCAGAACGTCGTAGGTGCCCTTGTTGGGGCCAAGCCGGCCGAGGGCCAGCATCACCGGCGGTCCTTTCGCCCCTTGGGGCGGCCGGATCGGGAAGGGCACCGGGTTGGGCAGAACCACCGGCGCGCCGCGACGGTAGAGTGGGGCGTAGAAGTCGCGCCAGTCGTCGGTCAGCACCACCAGCCGGTCCAGCCGGTTCAGCACCCAGCGGATGGTCCGCTGCCGCCAGGGCGGGCAGGCGGCGTAGAAGGCGGGAAAGCCGCCGGCGTGAGCGTGACCGATCACCGGCAGGCCACAGAGGCTTGCCGCCGTGATGAACACCGCCTTGCGCCAGAAACTTCCCCGTGCCGAGAAGTGGACATGGACAAGATCGGGCCGTTCGGTCACCGCAGCCCGGACGAGGAGGGCCAAGGCCCGGCCGGCGGTTGCCAGCTTGCGCCATCGGTCGCCGTCCACATGGGTGGCAAGGTGGGTCAGCCGATAGGATTTGGGCCGCCAGTGGTCGAGGATTACCCGCTGTACCGCCGCCACTCCACCCAGCGCCTCGGTAGAGGTGCCCATCATCAGGACACGGCGGGTACGATACTGGCGCGGGTGGGGGAACAGCGCGGGTTCCTTCCGCCGGGAAGGCAGAAGGCGTGTGGTGGGCAATCGCAGGCGGAAACTGGTCCAAGGGACAACCGGCATGGCGTCGCGAATCCTCGAATGCGGCAATCAGCCGGCATTGTGCGCGGCGCGGCGCCAAGGACGATCCGGAATGGCGCGGTAGTCCGAGCAAGCCTTGGACGTCTTTGGCGTTAATTCGGCCGAAAGGTCTGGCGCACCCATCGCAAGCCCATGGGGTGGCCGCGATCTTGGCAGGGCGGCCCGGCCGTGCCATTTTGGCCGGGTAATCAGGGAGTCAAGGGACCATGGCCGACCGCCACACCGACCACATCGTGCATGCCTATGACCGGGAACTGCGGCGCCTGGATACCCTCATCGCCGAGATGGGAGGCCATTGCGAGGCCCAGTTGACCAGCGCCATCCGAGCGCTGGAGAAGCGTGATGCCCCCTTGGCCGAGGAGACGATCGGCAAGGACATCGTCATCGACGCGTTGGAGCACGAGATCGAGAGTCTCGTCGTGCGGCTTCTGGCGTTGCGGGCGCCGGTGGCCGATGACCTGCGCCATGTGTTGGCCGCGCTGAAGATCTCCTCGGCGCTGGAAAGGGTGGGCGATTACGCCAAGAACATCGCCAAGCGGTCGCTGGAGTTGAACAAGGCCCCCCCGGTCGCGGCCATGCCCAGCGTCCTGAAACTGGCGCGTCAGGTGCAAGCGGAGCTGAACGACTGCCTTGACGCCGTTGCCAGCTTCGATCCCGAACGGGCAATCGAGGTGTGGAAGAGCGACGCCGAGATCGACGATCTGCATGCCGCCTCCATGAAGGAGATTTTCGCCTGCATGACCGCCGACAGCAGTCTCATCGGTCCGTGCTCTTCCCTGTTGTTCGTCGCCAAGAACCTGGAGCGGGTGGGTGACCTCGCTACCAACATGGCGGAGATGGTGCAGTTCTATGCCACCGGCCAGCGCATCGCCGAACCCCGTCCCAAGGGGGGCTGATGCGGATGGTGCCCCTTGTCCGGTAAACCCGTGATGTTCCGATCCCAGCCGGGTTGACTGGGAAAGGGCATCATCACGGGAGACACCGGACATGGCGTCGATCAACACCTTCAAAGACATGTATCTGGCCGAACTGGCCGAACTTCACGACGCCGAGACGCAGCAGGCGGAGGCCTTGCAGCGTTGGATGGGGGTCGCCCAGCATGACGGCCTCAAGAAGGCCCTGCACAAGCACCTGGAGGAAACCCAGTCGCAGCGCGACCGGCTCGCCCGTCTCCTTCAGGGGCACGGCGTGAATCCCGGCATGCACAAGGATCAAGCCATCTCGGCGCTGTTGCACGAGTCCGAAAAGATGAAGGAGATCTTGTCCTCGCCGGACCTCACCGACGCCGGTCTCATCGCCTCGGCCCAGCGCATCGAGCATTACGAGATCGCCGGCTACGGCACGGTCGCGACCTATGCCTCGGTACTGGGCCTGAAGGAGGACCAGGCCACGCTCCACGATATCCTGGAGGAGGAAAAGGCGGCGGACGGGCGGCTGACCGCTCTGGCCAAGTCGGCCGTCAATCCTGACGCCGCGGCCGCTTGAGCCGGCGCGCTGTTCATGTTGCCGGCAGGTGGGGGTGACGGGCGCGCGGTGGAGTAGGTTCGCCCGCGAAAGCCTGCGGCTGGCTTTTTCGCCGTCCGGCCCTATTGTCAGAGCGAGTCCCCACCGCCGGGCACATGAGCATGACGCCGGACGACACATTGGTGATGGAAGTCATTCAAGGAGGCCGCTGCTTTTACTGCGGCGAGCCGGTGGGGGCGAAAGCGACCTTCGACCACGTCATTCCGCAGTGCTATGGCGGAACCGACGATCCCGGCAACATCGTGCTGGCTCATCGGCGCTGTAACCAGCTCAAGGGCGACCGGCTGCCCACGCCTGACGAGATCGGCCGGCTGGTGGCTCAGCGAAAGCGCAGCAGGCTGGGCGTGTGGCCGCCCGTCCTGGCGCTTCGCGATGCCGAGGAAGGGGAGGAGTGGATCGTCGTGGCGCGGGCGGTCGCTGCCGCGACACGCGGGGGGTGATCAGATTACGCCTTGCTCATGCAGCCGGGCGATGGCGTCGGCGGGCAGGCCGAGCAGATCGGTGAGGACCTCGTCGGTGTGGGCGCCCAACGTTGGCGGCGCCATGCGGTATTCCACCGGCGAAGCCGACAGGCGGATGGGGCTGGCGACGGTAGGCACCGTTCCGGCCTCGGGGTGGGGCAGATCGATTCTGAGGCCGCGCGCCTGCGCCTGGGGGTCGGCGAAGACCTGGGACAGGTCGTTGATCGGACCGCAGGGCACGCCGGCCGCTTCCAGCGCCTCCAGCCAGTCGCGGCTGGCGCGCTGCCGCACAAGGACTTCCAGGATCGGGATCAGGGTGGCGCGGTTGTGGACGCGCGCCGGGTTGCTGGCGAACCGGGCGTCCTGGGCCAGATCGGGGCGGCCTGCCACGTCGCAGAACTTGCGGAACTGGCCGTCGTTGCCCACCGCCAGAATGATGTAGCCGTCCTGGGTGGCGAATGCCTGATAGGGGACGATGTTGGGATGGGCGTTGCCCATGCGCTGGGGGAACCGGCCGGAGCAGAGATAGTTCATGGCCTGATTGGCCAGAACCGCCACCTGCACGTCCAGGAGCGCCAAGTCCACCTGCTGGCCCTCGCCGGTGCGGTCGCGGTGGGTGAGGGCGGCCTGGATGCCGATGGTGGCGTACAAGCCGGTGAAAATATCGGTGACGGCGACGCCGACCTTGACCGGGCCGCCGCCGGGCTCGCCGTCGGGCAGGCCGGTCAAGCTCATCAAGCCGCCCAAGCCCTGGATCATGAAGTCGTAGCCGGCCCGCTGCCTATAGGGGCCGTCCTGGCCGAAGCCGGTGACGGAACAGTAGACGAGCCGGGGGTTGATGGCCTTGAGAGACAGGTAATCGAGCCCGTACTTCTTCAGCCCGCCGACCTTGAAGTTCTCGATCACCACATCCGACCGGCGGGCGAGGTCGCGCACCAGTTCCTGGCCTTCCGGCCGCTCGAAGTCGATGGTGATGGAGCGCTTGTTGCGGTTGGTGGACAGGAAGTAGGCGGCCTCGCGCGAGTCCCCGGCGTAGGGCGGACCCCACGCGCGGGTGTCATCGCCCATGCCGGGCCGCTCGACCTTGATGACGTCCGCGCCGAGGTCGGCCAGCGTCTGCGCCGCCCAGGGACCGGCCAGCACGCGGGAGAGTTCAAGGACGCGGATATGGGAGAGCGGCCCAGGCATGATACCCCCGTCAGCCCGCCTGGAACGCCTGGATGCCGGTAATCGCCCGGCCCAGGATCAGGGCGTGGATGTCGTGGGTACCTTCGTAGGTGTTGACCGCCTCCAGGTTCATGGCATGGCGGATGACGTGGAACTCGTCGGCGATGCCGTTGCCGCCGTGCATGTCACGGGCGACCCGCGCGATATCCAGCGATTTGCCGCAGGAGTTGCGCTTGATCATCGAGATCATTTCGGGCGCCGCCTTGCCTTCGTCCATCAGACGGCCGACGCGCAGGCAGGCTTGCAGGCCCAGCGTGATCTCGGTCGCCATGTTGGCGAGCTTCCACTGGATCAGCTGGTTGGCGGCCAGCGGACGGCCGAACTGTTTGCGGTCCAGCGTGTAGCCGCGCGCCGCGTTCATGCAGAACTCGGCCGCGCCCAGCGCGCCCCAGGAGATGCCGTAGCGGGCGCGGTTGAGGCAGCCGAACGGACCGGCCAGGCCCTTGACGTTCGGCAACATGTTTTCCGCCGGCACGAACACCTCGTCCATGACAATTTCACCGGTGGTCGAGGCGCGGAGCGAGAACTTGCCCTCGATCTTCGGCGACGACAGGCCCTTCATGCCCTTTTCCAGGATGAAGCCACGGATGTCGCCCGCGTCATCCTTGGCCCACACCACGAAGATATCGGCGATGGGCGAATTGGTGATCCACATCTTGGAACCGGTCAGCGCATAGCCGCCGTCCACCGACTTGGCACGGGACTTCATGCCGGCCGGGTCGGAGCCGTGGTCGGGCTCGGTCAGGCCGAAGCAGCCGACCCACTCGCCGCTGGCGAGCTTGGGCAGGTACTTTTGCCGCTGCTCCTTCGTGCCGTAGGCGTGGATGGGATGCATCACCAACGAGGATTGCACGCTCATGGCCGAGCGGTAGCCGGAATCCACCCGCTCCACTTCGCGGGCGATCAGGCCATAGCAGACGTAGTTGACGCCGGCGCAGCCGTAGCCGTCGATGGTCGAGCCGAGAAAGCCCAGCTCGCCCATCTCGGTCAAAATCTCCCGGTGGAAGACCTCGTGCCGGTTGGCCTCGACGATCCGGGGCATGAGCTTGTCCTGGCAGTAGGCGCGCGCGCTGTCGCGCACCAGACGCTCCTCCTCGGTCAGCTGCTCGTCAAACAGCAGAGGATCTTCCCAGTTGTATGTGCCCAGCTTGGCCGAGGCGGCCCCGGAAAGTGATGCCATGTTCCTACCCTTCAATTTCCTACTCAGGCAGTGGGGAAGGTAACGGCCGTCAAGCCGTCACCAATTCCTCCAGCGCCGTCTCGATGATGTCCAAGCCCTCGTCCACCAGGGCGTCCGAGGCGGTGAGCGGCACCAGGATGCGAATGACGTTGGCATGGGTGCCGCAGGACAACAGGATCAGCCCCTTGTCGGCGGCGCGCTGCACCAGATTCTTCGTCAGTTCCGCCGCCGGCTCCTTGGTGGTGCGGTCCTTTACCAGCTCCATGGCGACCATGGCGCCCAGACCACGGACGTCGCCGATGCAGGTGAAGGTGTTGCGCTGCGCCATGGCCTTGAGCCGGTCGGTGATGCGACGGCCCAGCGTCTCGCCGCGTTCCACCAGCTTCTCCTCCTCGATCACCTCAAGGACGGCCAGCCCGGCGGCGCAGGCCAGCGGGTTGCCGGCGTAGGTGCCGCCCAAGCCGCCC
>DASPMK010000231.1:0-3671 GCA_035627075.1 Azospirillaceae bacterium | reverse complement strand
TGCGCTTGCTCGGTGCGAAGTGAGCCGCCTGCGGCGTCTTGCACTTCGCACCTGCGCGAGCGCCCTATTCATACGATCTGGACACGCCCCAGCCGCGCAAACCCACAGCTATCAAGGGATTGGACGCACTCTGGTATCTATACGTGGAAATACCTCAATGAGGCATCCCTATGTCAACGACGTAAATGACGTAAACCCTGCGAGCGCTGGCCCTCCGTGGTGGACATCGGTACCTTGGGACTGTCAACGACGGTCTGGGCTGCCTCCGTGTACCTTCAACGCCTCATCATGCCGGATGGCACCGTTTCCTGGACGGCCTATGATGACGCGGGAATCGTTCCCGAGGTGCGGGAGTTTGTCCTTTATCTGGAGGCGCGCCATTACGCCCCCAGCACGGTCCATCACTATGCCCGGCACGTCGTCCGCTTGGGCAACTACCTAAACGGATTTGGCAAGAATTTCGCGCATCTGACACCCTTGGACCTTGACCGCTTCATTCCCTTGGTCGTGAAGTATGGCAAGAAATTCGATGCGACGTCAGCGGCCAACATCATTCCGATCCGGATCGAGCACATCGAGGTCAGCAATTCGCTGTACAATCAGATTCTATTTACCATCAAGGTATTCTACGAGTTTCTGAACATGCGGCATGCCACAGCGGTGTTCGACCAGGAAATACCGGCAAACTACTCGCCGGATACCTATAAGCCGTTCCTTTAGCACATTCAGAGGGCCTTGACGTGGCGCGCTGCACGGTGTCCCGGCTGATGCGGCTCATGGGCCTGAAGGGGGCGCGACGCGCGGCAAGTCCGTGCGGACCACGATCAGGGCGAGGTCGCGGGCTCGACCAGTACGAGGGGCGGACCTGGACGGCTTGGCACCCGTCCCGTCACGCTGATCATGCTGGCCCTGGCGTTTCTCACCGTCGTGCGGACGACGGCCATCGGGGGGAGAGGCCACAGCCTCGACCTCAAGGCCGATCTGCTGCCGCTGACCATTCCGGAAATCCGCCGTCTGCTGGCCCGTCTCGCCGGGTGGCGCGACCCCGCCCCCAAGGCCGTTTTATCGCCTGGTCCGTCTGGCGCCGGCGCCATCAGCAACGGGGGCGGCGCTCCCATTGGAAATCGCCGCCCCCAGACCGATAACGACCGGCTGTAGGAATAGCTCCTCGTGACTGCGGCCGAAGGTCGCGGACGCACGCACCACTAGATAGAATTTCACTTTACACCACGGGAGTGTACACTCCCGGCATTGAAACTACGCGCGTGCCGAGGAGATGGGGCGATGCCGGACGATTTTTCCGCTGATCCGCAGACCACAGGCGTCGTTACCGTCGGCACTCCCGTCGAGGGACGCTTTGACATGGAAGGCGACATCGACTGGCTCGCGCTGGGTGTGTCGACGGGATCGGCCTATCGCATCCATGTCGAAGGCTTGAGCGCCGACAACGGCAGCGCATCGTGGGCCTCTCTGCTCGGCCTCCATGACGCCGCGGGCGTTCCCACGTACAACGGAGTGACATTCGCCGAGGGCGATCACATCTTTTATCCACCCACGGACGGCACCTATTTCCTCAACATCATTGGCAACGCCGACCTGACGCTCGGCGGCTATCGCGTATCCGTGACCCAACTGGCCCTTCCGCCCGACGAGGCCGCCGCCGACATCACCACCACTGTCCGCGTCGAGGTGGGCGGCAGCGCCGCCGGGGTGGTCACCCAACCGCAGGAACGTGACTGGTTCGCCGTGACGCTGGAAGCCGGAACACGCTACCGCATCACGCTGACCGGCGCCGAAGGCAGCGTGATGCGCCTGAACGACCCCACCATCCACGCCGTCCGCAACGCCGACGGCACCGCCATCGAAAATACCTACGCCGACGATTTCGCCGGATCGCTGAACAGCCGGTTGACCTTCACCCCGACGGAGACGGGAACCTATTATATCGAGGCCGGTGGTTTCGCCGGTAACATCGGCGCCTATCAGTTGGGCGTCACCGCCCTGCCCCCTCGGCATGACGACGTCGGGCATACGGCGACCACCGCCGGCCAAGTCACCGTGGGCGGGTCGACCGATGGTGTCATCGAGGAGGAAGAGGATCGCGACTGGTTCGGAGTGGCGCTGGAAGCGGGCAAGCACTACCGCGTCGACCTGCTGCCGCGTGGCGAGGTCACCGCCACGAGGTCCGATGTGTATCTGGAAGGCATCTTGGGCGCCGATGGCAGCTACGCCGCGGCGACCTTCGACATCCGCCCCGAGGAGTCGGACGGGGTGACGGCCCGCCGCTACGTCAGTCCCACCGAGGACGGCACCTACTATATCGCCGTTTCGTCCTATCTCGCCACCACGCCCAGCTACCGGGTGAGCGTGACCGAGGTGGACGAGGCCCCGGTCCCGCCGGTGTTTTATCCCACCGACCCGATCGTATGGACGCTGGAGGAGCCGTGGCCCCACCATCCGCCGCCGTTGCCGGTGGTGATGGACCAGCCGGAGATCACTCCCCCGCCGGTGGTGATGCCTCGTCCGCCAATCCGTCCCTCGCAGCCGAGCCTGCCGCCGACGACCACGTCGACTGGCACGCCCACCGGCACGCCCAGGCCGGAACCGCGCACGGCCCTGGAGACGTATCTCGCCAGCCGGCCATTGACCGGGCTGACCGGGCTGATGGGACGCCTGCGCGCCGGCAGCCTCGCGGCACGGAACGAGGCGACCGCCTTGTCGACCAGCAACGCCTGAGCGCCAGGACAGGCACAGGAAAAAGGCGGGAACCCCACCGGGTAACCCGCCTTTTTTTTGTTGTAGGAGCTTAGGGCCCGTTGACATTCAGATGCCATAGGGGATTCCCTTTGGGCGGGAAATTTGATTCAAGGCCCCCAAAAGGGAGGTGGCCTTGGATCGGATGGTGCTGCGAGACGATCAATGGGAGCGCATTTCTCCCCTTCTGCCTGGGAAAGCCGGCGATCCGGGGCGTACGGCGGCGGATAACCGGCGCTTCTTGGAAGCGGTGTTGTGGATTGTCCGGGTCGGCGCACCATGGCGTGATCTTCCCGCGCAGTACGGCTCCTGAAACTCGGTCTTCCAACGGTTTCGACGATGGGCCAGGGCCGGCGTGTTCGAGCGGGTGTTTGCCGCCCTGTCGGCCGACGCCGATTTCGAATACGTCCTCATCGATGGAACCCTCGTCCGGGTGCATCAGCACGCCACCGGTGCAAGGGGGGACTCAGGCTCAGGCGATCGGCCGTTCACGCGGCGGGTTGACGACCAAAATCCTCGCCCTGGTCGATGCGCTGGGCAACTTGGTGCGGTTCCGTCTCCTCCCCGGGCAATGGCACGACAGCGTTGGCGTCGCGCCGCTGCTGGACGGGCTCGAGTTCGCCGCCCTGCTGGCCGATAAAGCCTTCGACAGCAACGCCATCCGGGCTGATCTGGCTGAGCACGGGGCTGTGGCTGTGATCCCGCCCAAAGCCGACCGCGCCACCCGCATCCCCTGTGATTTCGAGATGTACAAGTGGCGCCATCTCATCGAGAACTGCTTTTGCAAGATCAAACAGTTCCGACGGGTTGAACCGCACCGGGTTTCCCGGAGGCCCCATTTCCTGAGAGGATGGGGTCATCATGACGAAACCGGCATCACCCAAAGACGCCCCCGAAGTCCGCGAGCGCGCGGTGCG
>DASPMK010000230.1:0-6459 GCA_035627075.1 Azospirillaceae bacterium | reverse complement strand
AGGAAATGGCCTTCCTCGCCGACCTGCGGAACTGCTTCATCGAAACCGATGTCCGCGAGAACGGCACCGACCGGTACTGGTGACGGGTCTGAACCCGACTTATTGTTCCATTGCTACTCGGACCCCGGATCCAATCCCTCTGCTCATACCCATGGATCGCAAAAGTCATTTCGTAGACTCGCCGGTATGAATCCATCGCGGGCCTCCGATTTGGCAGAGGGGGCACGATGGAGACGGATGGGGCGGTTGGCGAGGGACTGGCTTTTCTTGAGCATTTTCGCGATCTGCCGGACCCGCGGCAGCCCGGGAAGGTGATGTATCCGCTCGACGAGGTTCTGCTGTTGTGCTTGCTGGCGGTCCTTGCCGGAGCGGAGGCCTTCACCGACATCGCCCGCTTTGGCGTGAAGAAGCTGGATCTGCGGCGGCGCTTCCGCCCCTTCCGCGACGGCCCCCCCGCATACGACCATCTGGGCGACATCTTCGCGACGCTGGACGCGGAGACGTTTCAGCAATGCTTCGAGGCTTGGGTTGCGGCTCTGACCGGCGTTCCGGCCGATGTCATCGCCCTTGACGGCAAGACGGTGCGACGATCCGGCGATAACAAACGGGGCAAGGCCGTGATCCACATGGTTTCCGCCTTTGCGGCTCGCCAGCGCCTCGTCCTCGGTCAAGTCAACGTGGTGGAAAAAGCAAACGAGATCGTGGCGATCCCGCGTCTCTGGGACCTGATGTCCATCGAAGGCGCGGTCGTACCATCGACGCCATGGGCTGCCAGCGCGACATCGCCAAGAAAATCGCCGACAAGAAGGCGGATTACGTCCTCGCCCTCAAGGGCAACCAGGGCGCGCTGCGCGAGGACGGCGACCTGTTCGTGGCGGAGCAGACGGCCAACGGCTTCAAGGATACGACGATCAGCCAGGACGAGACCGTCGATGGCGATCATGGTCGCATCGAAACCCGCACGACGACCGTGATCCACGATGTCGCCTGGCTCCAGGACCGGCACGGCCTCAAGGGCATCGTCATGATCGAGAGCATTCGTGAAATCAAGGGCAAAACCGAACAGGAAACCCGCTTCCACATCACCTCCCCGGCGCTGGTGGCGGCACAACTCGGACCGATCGTCCGCAGCCATTGGTCCGTGGAAAACAGCCTTCACTGGGTCATGGACATGGTCTTGCGCGACGACGAATGCCGCGTCCGGACCGGGAACGCGCCCGCCAACTTCACCACCATCAAGCACATGGCCCACAATCCACTGCGACGGGCACCCGGCAAGGATCCCCTGCGCCTGCGCCGAAAGGTCGCCGCTTGGGATGACGGCTTCCTCGCCAGCCTTATCTTATCGCCGCCTGATTCCTTCACCCGATTCCCCTGTAGGTGTGGGATCGGGAAGCCTTGCTACACATTTCCCGGTGCTCGGCGTATGACGATGCATGGCTGCGCAATAAGGGCAATATCCGTCCGTGCCGGCCTGTGGTCCGTTCCCTGGTTCCAACTCGAAGGTGTTAACGGGTGACCTCTTCTCAATGGCGGGTCCAGGACGGCTTGTCCCTCTGGTTCAGCCCCGCTCCTCTCATGCGTCTGGCCCATCTGGTCCGGTTGGCGTGGCATAAGGTCCGCCGGCCGGTCACCATGGGCACCCGCGCCATCGTCCTTGACGGGCACGGGCGGGTGCTGCTGCTGCGCCACAGCTACGTCGGGGGATGGCACCTGCCGGGCGGCGGCGTCGACCGTGGCGAAACGGTGGGCCAAGCGGTGCGGCGGGAGGTGCGGGAGGAAACCGGGCTTCAGGTCGGTTCCGGAATCCGCTTCCTCGGCCTTTATGCCCGCTTCCGGCATGGCGCCAGCGACCATGTGGCAGTGTTCGTCACCCAAGACTGGCGGGGAGAGTTGAGCATCGACGACGCGGAGATCGTGGAGGCCGCCTTCTTCGCCATCGATGCGTTGCCGGAGGCGACGACCCCGGCCACTCGGCGACGGTTGGAGGAGTACCTCGGCCGGGTGCCGATCGACGAGTACTGGTAGCAGCCCAAAGGCATCACCCTCGTCCCCTTTCATACCAAGTTCACGAAGTTTCGACCTGTAGCGCCCATGGGTATCCACAGGTTGATCGGATGCGTTCTGGCTGTCGGATGTAGGCCGACTTGAAGTGGTGGTCGCGCACGGCGCGCGGCCGATGGCGGCGAGTTGGGCGGGAAAGTTTTTTTAAACGCCTCATGGGTGGCGGGGTCGGCTTTGGGATGGATCGGGCGCGGGGACTGCCAGGACAGCCCCATCTGCTGGAGCACGGCATGCATGCCGCCGCGGCTGTAGTCGGCCCCGAAGTGGCGCTTGGCCAACTCCTGGATGTGGGCGAGGCGATACTCGACCACGCCTTCGCGCTCCAGGTCCGGGCCGTTGGCGATCAGCGCCGCCAATTCCGGGCGCAGGGCATCGGCCAGAAGACGGGGGCGGCCGCTGCGGGAACGGTCGCGCAGACCGGCCGCCCCCTCGGCATTGAAGCGGTGCACCCAATCGCGCAAGGTCTGCCGGTCCATGTCCGCCAACCGCGCGGCTTGCTGGCGGCTCTGGCCGTCCAGCACCGCCGCGATCGCCAGCAGCCGCGACGCCACACGGCCGTCTTTCTCCAAGCGGGCCAGCCGGCGCAACTCGCTGGCCGGGATGTCTTGCCGGATGGCTATCGCTGGCATCGCCGTTCCCTCATTGCATGAGGAAACCAGCGAATCACACCTTGCGCTGCGCCTCAATGCCCTCCGGGGGCGCCTGAGTCAGGATTTCCCGAATGCGGTATCATACCTAGTCCTTGACGCCGTCCGGCGCGCGTTAGATTCCTGGGCATGAGCCCGCAGGTCGCGCGCATATTCCGGTTTCCCGTCAAGGGACTGGGCGCCCAGGAACTGGACGCCGTGGACCTTGTGGCCGCTCGATGCCTGCCGCTGGATCGCCGTTTCGCCATCCGGCGCGGGGGCGGCTGGGCGGAGCCGTCCGGCGAGTGGCAACCGCGCGGCACCTTCATAACGCCGGAACGCCATCCCCGGTTGGCCGCGCTGGAAACGGAATTCAACCCGGCGACGCTGACCCTCGTCATTCGACGTGGCGGTCGGCCGGTGGTACAGGGGCGGCTGGATACCCCCATGGGACGGACGGTCATCGAGCAGTTCCTGGCCGCCTATCTCAAGGAGGCGGCGCTGGGGGTGCCGCGCATCGTGGAAGCAACGGGCATGGCTTTCCTCGATCAGCCCGAGCCCACGGTGTCCATCATCAACGCGGCCAGCCTCGCCGACGTGGAACGGGCGCTCCGCATGACGGTAAGCCCATGGCGCTGGCGTGCCAACCTGATGATCGAAAATCTGCCGTCGTGGGCGGAGGAGGGCTGGATCGGACGCCCCCTTCTCCTGGGCGAGGCCACGCTCATTGTCACCGCGCCCACCGCCGTGTCAGCCATGGCCGACATGATGCCGCCCGGTCAGGGCAACGGCGTCACTCTTTCCCACGCCTATCGGCGCGCTTTCACCCGCGCGACTTTCGGCGTTCTGGCCCGTGTCGCCGTGGGTGGGCGGGTCGCCGTGGGGGACGCCGTCAGCCTGACCTGATGCGAAAGCCGTTCAGGCGTTAAGCGGCGACCGGCCGTCGACGCCGTCCTCGTCCTCGTCCTCGGACGCCATCCCTTCGTCATCACCGCCCAGCAATTGGTTGGCGTGGCTGTTGCCGTTGACGTTGCCAGCACCATTGCCGTTCTGCTGCTGGTGGCGGTTGCGCTGAGCGTTCTCCGCTTCGGTGATGGCGTTGATGATGCGGAAGTAATGCTCGGCGTGCTGAAGGTAGTTTTCAGCCGCAACCCGATCGCCCGACGACGACGCGTCGCGCGCCAGTTGCTGATACTTCTCATAGACCTGAAAAGCATTGCCCCGGATGCGCACATCCGGTCCGTTGCTGTCGAAGGTCTGATGACGGAGCGGCACGTTCTGACGACGGCCATTGCCGCCGCCAGTGCCACCATTGCCGCCACCGCCACCGCCACCGCCGGCACCACCGCCGCCGCCATTGCCACCACGGCCGCGCGAACGCCTGTTGTTCGTACCCTGTCTCATGCGGCTTTGACTCTAGCCTCTATTTTGCGAAATCAGCATCCCCGCCCGCTTCGACCCTGCCGCGCCGAATCAGCGCTGCACCCTGCCGTCGCGTTGCCTATTTGCCATGGCCTGATTGTTGCCAAGGCACGGTTCCGGGGGTCCAGACAACCGGCACACTCTTCGGAAAATCCAAGGGGGATTGACCAAGGCCCGTCGTCGTTCCGAAACCTAATCGCTGGGCAGCCGCAATCCAACCTTTTTTTTCGGCACAACCGCCAAATCTAGCCTTCGGTACGGGCGATGACGCACCGATCTATGCCGGCCAGATCGGCCGCCGTGCCGCCAGGGGTTAATCCGGCCGCGGTCAGCAGCGCTTCCACGTCGCCGGCTTGGCCAATACCCACTTCGAATACCACCAATCCGCCTTTATTGAGCCGGAGCTTCACCTGAGGGGACAGGGCGCGGTACGCTTCCAGCCCGTCGGCGCCGCCGACCAGCGCCGCGGGGGGATCGAACCGGGCGACCTCGGGCTCCAAGGACGCGACATCGGCTTGGGGAATGTAGGGCGGATTGGAGACGATCACATCGAAACGTCGATCGGGAAAGAGGTTGGCCAGCCCCTGGTTCCAGTCTCCGGCGACGAAGCGGGCGCGGCCCCCCAGGCCCAGGCGCGCGGCGTTGGCCGTCGCCACCGCCACCGCCTGCGGGCTGATGTCGAGCCCTGTGCCGGTGGCGTTTGGCAACTCCGACAAGAGCGCCAGCAGGATGCAGCCGGTGCCGGCGCCGAGGTCGAGCAGGGACAGCGGAGCCGAGCGGTCCCCCACGGCCTTCAGCACCGCCTCCACCGCCGTTTCGGTATCGGGGCGGGGGTCGAGCGTGGCCGAACCCAGATCGAAGTCCAGGCTCCAGAATTCGCGCCGGCCCAGAATGCGCGACACCGGCTCGCGCGCTGCCCGGCGCTCGATCAGGGCATGAGCCCTGTCCGCCTCGTCGGCCGTCACCGGCCGTTCGGCCTGGGTGAGGAAGTGGTGGCGCTCCAGGCCCAGGGCGTGCCCGATCAACAGGCGCGCGTCGAGGTCCGGTGTCTCGATACCGGCTGCCGTCAATCGTGCCGCGGCGGCGCGGCGCAGATCGCGCAGGATGATCACTGCAATTCCGCCAGCCGCTCGGCCTGATCCTCGGCGACCAGGGCGTCGATGATCTCGTCCAGCGCTTCGCCGATCATCACCTTGTCGATCTTGTAGAGCGTCAGGTTGATGCGGTGGTCGGTGACCCGCCCCTGGGGGAAATTGTAGGTGCGGATGCGCTCTGACCGATCGCCGGAGCCCACCTGGCTTTTGCGGTTGGCGGCGCGCTCGGCGTCCTTGGCGGCGCGCTGCATCTCGTACAGCCGGGCGCGCAGCACCTTCATCGCCTTGGCCTTGTTCTTGTGCTGCGACTTTTCGTCCTGCTGGCTGACCACAAGGCCGGTGGGCAGGTGGGTGATGCGAACCGCGCTGTCGGTGGTGTTGACCGACTGGCCGCCGGGGCCGGACGAGCGGAACACGTCGATGCGCAGGTCCTTTTCGTCGATATGGACGTCCACCTCCTCGGCCTCGGGCAGCACGGCGACGGTGGCGGCCGAGGTGTGGATGCGGCCGCCGGCCTCGGTCACCGGCACGCGCTGGACACGGTGGACACCGGATTCGAACTTCAGGCGGGCGAAGACGTTGCGGCCGGTGATGGAGGCGATGGCCTCCTTGAAGCCGCCGATGCCGGTTTCCGACACCTCCATCGATTCGAACCGCCAGCCCTTCAGCACGGCGTAGCGCCGGTACATCTCGAACAATTCGGCGGCGAACAGGGCGGCCTCGTCACCGCCGGTGCCAGCGCGGACTTCCAGGATGGCGTTCTTCTCGTCGGCCTCGTCCTTGGGCAGCAGCGCCAACTGCACCATGCGCTCCAGGCCGGGCAAGCGCCGTTCGATATCGGCCAACTCATCCTCGGCCATGGCCTTCATGTCGGGATCGTCGAGCATGGCCTTGGCGTCCGCCTGTTCCTGACGGATGCGCTTCAGTTCGGCGATCGCTTCGGCAAGGGGGGTGAGATCGGCGTATTCCTTCGACAGGCGGGCGTAGGTCGCGGCGTCCAGCGCGCCGCCGGCCAGCGTGTCGCGCAGTTCGTCATGGCGGGCCGCGACCTTGTTGTATTTTTCTTCCAGGCTCACCGTTCGCTCTCTCCTTCGACCTCCGCTTGGGCAGGCGGAGGCGCCACCCTATCCGTTTCCGCCTCCAGGCGGAACAGTTGGCGCAACAGCCGCTCCGCCGCTGCCCTTTCGGTCAGTCCCGCGCCGCTTTCCTCCGCCGCCCAGGCCCGCAACACCTCCGACGGGGTATGCAGCAGG
>DASPMK010000229.1:0-7327 GCA_035627075.1 Azospirillaceae bacterium | reverse complement strand
CTGCTCCACCGGCGCCAGCAGCAGGTTGACGCCCAGGCTCATGTTGGGGGCGTAGACCACCGGCGTGTGTCGGCCGGCGGTGGCCAGCGCCTGTTCCTGCGCCGGATTGAGGCCGGTGGTGCCGACGACGTGAATGGTCTGCGCCTGGGCGGCAAGGGTGGCGTGGCGCTCGATGGCTTCGGGGCTGGTGAAATCGATCACCGCGTCGGCCTCGGCGAACAGCAGGGCGGGATCGTCGATGATGGCCACGCCCACGGGGTCGAGACCGGCCATCACGGCGATGTCCTTGCCCACGGCGGCTCCCCCCGGCCGGCTGGTACCGCCGGCGATCCGGCAGCCCGGCGTGGCCGCGATCTCCCGCACCAGCATCTGCCCCATGCGCCCGGCGCAACCGACCACACCGATCTTCATCGCTTCCTCATTCCGTCTGGATTGGCTGTTGGGCGGTACCCTATCACAGCCGTCCGCGAATGGTCACGGCCCCGCCAGGCAGCCGGTGAGAGAGGCCGCCAGCCCGCGCATCAGCGCGGCGTAAAAGTCCGGCCCCGGCGCAAGCCTCGTGCCTTCGGGGTCGAGCGTGGCGGTGCGGGCACCCGTACCCTCCACCACCGTGTCGATCAGGGCCGGCTGGAACTGCGGCTCGGCGAAGACGCAGACGGCGCCCAGCTCCTTGATCCGTCGGCGCAGGTCGCGGACGCGCTTGGCGCCGGGCCGCTGCTCCGGGCTGACGGCGATGGCGCCGACGGCGGTCAGCCCGTAGCGGGTTTCGAAATACTGGTAGGCGTCGTGAAAGACGACGAACGGCCGGGATTTGACCGGGGTCAGTGCCGCGGCCAGTTCGGCGTCGAGATCGTCCAGCTTCCGGACCATCGTCTCGGCGTTGGCGCGATAGGCGTCGGCGTTGGCCGGATCACGCTCGGCCAGCACGGCGGCGATCCGCTCCACCAGCGTCTGGGCGTTGCCGATGTCGAGCCAGAGGTGGGCGTCGATGCGCTCGTGGCGGTCGTGGTCGCTCTCATCCTCATCCTCATCCTGTTTCCAGGTGCCGCCGACGCGGGTAGGCAGGGTCTTCAGCCCGGAGGTTTCCATCAGTTCCACCACCTGGGCGCGGGCGGCCAGCGCCGACAGCGGCTTGGCCAGATAGGTTTCCAGCCCCTCGCCCATCCAAAACACCACCTGGGCCTTGTCCAGGCGCGCGGCGTCCGACGGTTTCAGGGAATAGAAGTGCGGCGAGGCCGCCCCCGACACCACCACCTCCGGCGTGCCCACGCCGGCCATCACGCCGGCGACCAGCGCGTGTACCGGCTTGATGCTGGCAACCACCCTGGGCGGCTCGGCCGCGTGGACCGGCAGGGTGGCGGCAAGCGACAGGGCCAGGAGGGCCGACCGGGCGAGTGATGGCCAATTCATGACAGGGGTCCCTTGCCGTGACGGGGGGTATACGGGCCGGAGCGATGTGATATGTTATACTATAACCTTGTCAAGCGCGGCTTCCCCAGGAACACTCATCCTATGACCGACCCGGCATCCCCTCTGGTGGCGATCAGCGGGCTCCGTGTCTCCTATGGCCGGCGCACCGTGCTCGACGGCGTCGACCTGACGGTGGCGCCGGGCGAAATCGTCACTCTCATCGGTCCCAACGGCGCCGGCAAGACCACGTTGGTCAAGGCGGTGCTGGGCCTCGTGACGCCGGCGGCGGGCACGTTGCGCCGACGGCCGGGCCTCAGCGTCGGCTACATGCCGCAACGCCTCCAGATCGAGTCGACGCTGCCCCTGACCGTGCGGCGCTTTCTGGCCCTGTGGACGCGGCTGTCCGCCGCCGCCCAGGAGGCGGCATTGGCGGAGGTGGGGGCGAGCCATGTGTTCGACAGCCCGGTCCAAAACCTGTCCGGCGGTGAGATGCAACGGGTGCTGATGGCCCGTGCGTTGCTGCGCGACCCCGATCTCCTGGTACTGGACGAGCCGGTGCAGGGGGTGGACGTTCACGGCCAGAGCGACCTCTTCGACCTGATCGACCGCATCCGGCGCGAGCGTGGCTGCGGTGTTCTGCTGGTCAGTCACGACCTGCATCTGGTGATGGCGCGCACCGATACCGTGGTCTGCCTCAACCGCCATGTCTGCTGCCACGGCCATCCGGAGGCGGTCAGCCGCCATCCCGAATACCTCGCCCTGTTCGGCCGGCATGCCGAGGCCCTGGCGGTCTATCACCATCACCACAACCACCGCCACGCGGCGGCCGGCGGGGTGGTGCCGTTGGACGAGGAGGAGCGCGAGGGGGAGGAATGCCGGCATGGATGACTTCCTGATCCGCGCGCTGCTGGGCGGCGGCGGCATCGCGCTGCTGGCCGGTCCCCTGGGGTCGTTCGTGGTGTGGCGGCGCATGGCCTACTTCGGCGACACCCTGGCACACGCCGCCCTGCTTGGCATAGCCCTTGGGTTTCTGTTGGGATTGCACCCGACGCTGGGCGTGGTGGCGGTATGCACGGCGCTGGCCGTGCTGCTGGTCCTGTTGCAGCGTCAGCGCCGGCTGGCTTCGGATACGCTCCTGGGCATCCTGTCGCACGGCACCCTGTCTCTGGGGCTGGTCGCCATCGGTTTCATGGAGACGCTGAGGGTCGATCTGCTGGCCTATCTCTTTGGCGACGTGCTGGCGGTCACGCGCATGGACCTGATGGTAATCTACGGCGGCGGCGCGGCGGTGCTGGCGGGGTTGGCGGCGATCTGGCGGCCGCTGCTCGCCATGACCGTGGACGAGGATCTGGCGCGGGTGGAAGGGGTTCCGGTGACGCGGGTGCGGCTCGTCTTCATGCTGCTGATCGCGCTGGTGATCGCCATTGCCATGAAGATCGTCGGTATCCTGCTGATCACGGCTCTTTTGATCATCCCCGCCGCCACCGCCCGGCGCTTCGCCACGACGCCGGAACAGATGGCAGTGCTGGCGGCGCTGGCCGGGGCGGCGGCGGTAGGGCTGGGCATGATCGGCTCGGTGGCCTGGGACCTGGCCTCGGGACCGGCCGTGGTCGCGGCGGCGGCGGCGTTGTTCGGCGTGACGCTCGCGGTGCCGGCCCGATGACTATCCGCATAAAGGTATATGACTTTGGTAGGTAGATGGCAGGATGGATATTCTCTTAATATTTGGATAGCTTACCAGGCGAACAATGGAAACCGACACGCCACCGGGTGAAGGTCGATGACCTCGCAGGCCGATATCAGCCTCCTTCGTTCCGGAACCATCGAGGGCCTGGGCTTGACGGACCTGCGCGAGGTGACGCGGGCCTATCTGGAGGTGCCGGGCCTGCTGTCGGCGATCTTGGACCGGCATTACAATTTCATCCAGGTGAGCCAAGCTTACGCCGACGCGGGGCGGCGGCGGCCGGAACAGTTCGTCGGCCGGAACCACTTCGATCTGTATCCCGATGCCGGGAACCAGGCGATCTTCGACAAGGTGGTCAGCACCGGCGAATCATTCGTAATCAAAGAGAAAGTGTTCCTCCACCCCGACCAGCCGGAAAGGCCGGTCACCTACTGGGACTGGAGCCTGTTGGCTTTGAAGGAGCCGGACGGCCGCGTTTGGGGGCTCCTGTTCACCCTGCTCGACATTACGGATCGCGTGCTGATGGAGAAGGCCGTCCGCAATCGCGAGATTTTGCTGCGGGAGTTGCATCACCGGGTGAAGAACAATCTTCAGACCGTGGTGAGCCTGATCACGCTCCACCGTTTGGCCAGTCCCGACCTGGAGGAGCCGCTGACGCCGCTGAAGGGGCGCATCGACGCCATGGCGAAGGTTCATGAGTTGCTGAGCACGTCGGACGATCTGGCGGTCATCGACTTCGGCCGGTACGCCAACAGCCTGTGCCGGGATCTGGAGCAACTCTTCGGGAGCCGGGGCATCGGTGTCAGCATCACCATCGATATGCCGGTGAGTCTGTCCCTGGATACGGCAATGCCGCTGGCGCTCATCGTTAACGAACTGCTCACCAACTGTTTCAAGCACGGCGGCGTCATGGACCGGCGGGCGACGGCCCTGCTGTGGGGACGATGCCAGCCCGACGGAACGGTCGAGGTGAAGCTGGTGCAGGAATCGGAGCGGCCGATTCCGCCGAGTGCCGGAAAGGCGCTGGGCCTGGGGTTGGTGGATGTGTTGCTGGACCAGTTGGGTGCCACCATGACCCAACGGTTTCAGCCGGGCCATGGCATGGTCTGGCAACTCGCGGTGCCGCCGTCGAGCCCGCCTTAAGTCAAGGTTGCGTCGCCGCCCCCGCTCCCACCAGGACGAAGCCGCGCGAGCGGTTGTCGTTGTCCGCGTCGGGGGTGTTCATGGCCGCGAACAGCGCCTCCGTCCCGACCCACACCGGCGGGTACTTGTAACGCGATACGTCCAGGATCAGGAATCGGTCGGTATCGGCGTCATAGGCCGCCAGCGGCGAGATGTGGCCGCCGGTTTCCTGGCCGATCGTCCGGCGCAGGTAGTTGACCAGCACGAACCGGCCCTTCTCCGACAAGGAGCGGCGCGCGAGGTGGCGGAAGCTGTCGACGCTGGTGTCCGACGCGTGGCGGACCTCGGTCGGGACATCGTAGCTGCGCAGCAGGGCTCCCAACTGGTCCAGCGTCATGCCTTTCCGGGCCAGAACGTCGCGGGGCAGGATGGCGTCGGTCCGTTCGGTCAGGATGTTGTCCTGGGTGAAGGTGCGAAAGGGCTGGATCTCCGGTGTCTCCGGCGCCGGCACTCCCAGAGCGTTGACCACCATCACCATCGACGCCACGCCGCAATAGGCCTGGGTCTTCTGGGTGACGAACTGCATCGTCAATGGCCAATAGGCGGCGCGCGCCTCCGCCCCGATCAGCATTTCCTCGCCCGCCGGGCTGTCCAGGCCGACGAGGTCTTGCGGCAACGGCAAGGTATCGGCCGACGCGGGCGTGGCCAGCAGGCCGGCAATGAACAGGACCTTGAAGAAGCGGGCGGTCATGGCGGCAAGCATCATTTGCGCAGGGCGCGCGGAAGCTCCCTGCGTTCGCGTTAGCGAAAAAACCATCAGTCCTTCAGGTCTTCCCACAGTTCCTTCACCTTGGCGAAAAAGCCTTCGGATTCGGGGTTTGTCTTGGTCGAACCGGCCTTTTCGAAATCGCGCAGGAGTTCCTGCTGCTTCTTCGTCAGGTTCATCGGCGTCTCGACCACCGCCTGCACGTACATATCGCCGCGCGCGGTGGAGCGCAGCACCGACATGCCCTTGCCCTTCAGCCGGAACTGGTGGCCCGATTGGGTGCCGGCCGGGATGGTGATCTTGGCGCGGCTGCCGTCGATGGCCGGCACCTCGATGGTGCCGCCGAGCGAGGCCGTCACCATCGGGATCGGCACGCGGCAGTGAATGTTGGCGCCTTCACGCTGGAAGAAGCGGTGCGGGGCGATGGCCAGGAAGATGTAGAGATCGCCCGGCGGCGAACCGCGCAGCCCCGCCTCACCCTCGCCGGCCAGACGGATGCGGGTGCCGTCCTCGACACCGGGAGGGATGTTGACCTGAAGCGTCTTTTCCTTGCGCACCCGACCGGCCCCGCCGCAGGCCTTGCAGGGGTCTTTGATGACCCGGCCGGCGCCGTGGCATGACGGGCAGGTCCGCTCGATGGTGAAGAAGCCCTGTTGGGCGCGAATCTTGCCGTGGCCGGCGCAGGTCGGGCAGACGGTGGGCTGCGAACCGGCCTCGGCCCCCGAACCGTTGCACACCTCGCACGCCACCGAGGTCGGCACGCGCACGTTGGCCTGGGAGCCGTTGAAGGCGTCCTCCAGGCTGATTTCCAGGTTATAGCGCAGGTCGGCGCCGCGGCTGGCCGCTTGGCCGCGCCGCCCGCCCATGAACTCCCCGAACATCTCGTCGAAGATGTCGGCAAAGCCCGAGGCGAAGTCGAAGCCGCCAGCGCCGCCGCCGGGACGGCCGCCGCCCTGTTCGAAGGCGGCATGGCCGAAGCGGTCGTAGGCCGCCCGCTTCTGCTCGTCCTTCAGGACCTCGTAGGCCTCGCTGATTTCCTTGAACTTCTGTTCGGCTTCCTGATTCCCCGGATTGCGATCCGGGTGATACTGCATCGCCTGTTTGCGGTAGGCCTTCTTCAGCTCATCCGCGCTGGCGCCGCGGGCCACGCCGAGAAGTTCGTAGTAATCCTGTTTCGCCATGGAGCCCCGAGCACGTTAACCAAAATCAGGCCGCACAGGCCTATCAGTCGGCCCCCGCTGGTACAAGGACCAATCGGGGGCCGGCGGATGGTTGGCTGATCAATCGACCGTGGACGTTTATGCCGACTTCTTCTTGTCGTCGTCCACTTCCTCGAAGTCGGCGTCGACCACGCCCGGCTCGGCCTGGGAGGCACCGCCGCCCGCAGCACCACCGGCGTCGCCGCCGCCGGTTTCCTGGCTGGCCTTGTACATGGCCTCACCCAGCTTCATTGCGGTCTGGGCCAGCGCGTCGGTCTTCGCCTTGATGGCGGCCAGATCATCGGCGTTCAGCACGGACTTCAGGTCTTCCACGGCCTTCTCGGCGGCGGTCTTGTCGGCTGGCGGGATCTTGTCGCCGTTCTCCTTGATCGTCCGCTCGGTGGTGTGGATCAGGGCGTCTGCGTGGTTGCGGGCATCCACCAGCTCGCGCCGCTTCTTGTCCTCGGCGGCGTGGGCCTCGGCGTCCTTCACCATTTTGTTGATGTCGGAGTCCGACAGGCCGCCCGATGCCTGGATGCGGATTTGCTGTTCCTTGCCGGTGGCCTTGTCCTTGGCGCCGACGTTGACGATGCCGTTGGCGTCGATGTCGAAGGTGACCTCGATCTGCGGCACGCCGCGCGGGGCGGGCGGGATGCCGGTCAGGTCGAACTGACCCAGCAGCTTGTTGTCGGCCGCCAGCTTCCGTTCGCCCTGGAACACCCGGATGGTCACGGCCGACTGATTGTCGTCGGCGGTGGAGAACACCTGGCTGCGCTTGGTCGGGATGGTCGTGTTGCGCTCGATCAGCGGGGTGAACACGCCGCCCAGGGTCTCGATGCCCAGGGTCAGCGGCGTCACGTCCAGCAGCAGCACGTCCTTGACGTCGCCCTGCAGCACGCCGGCCTGGACCGCGGCGCCCAGCGCCACGACCTCGTCCGGGTTCACGCCCTTGTGGGGCTCGCGGCCGAAGAACTCCTTCACGGTCTCGACGACCTTGGGCATGCGGGTCATGCCGCCGACCAGGATCACCTCGTCGATGTCGGACTTCTTCAGGCCCGCATCCTTCAGCGCCTGCTCGCAGGGGCCGATGGTCTTGGCGATCAGGTCCTCCACCAGGGCTTCCAGCTTTGCGCGGGTCAACTTCAG
>DASPMK010000228.1:0-12671 GCA_035627075.1 Azospirillaceae bacterium | reverse complement strand
CCCGCTTCCGCGACCTCATCGAAGGCTCGATCCAGGGGGTGTTCGTCCACCGCGGCTTCCATATCCTGTTCGCCAACGAAGCCTATGCCCGGATGATGGGCTACGTCTCCATCGAGGAGGCGCTGGCCCAACCCTCGATGCTCGACACCATCGCGCCGGAAAGCCGGTCCAAGGCTGAGCGCCGCTACCAGCGCCTGATGGCGGGCGAGGTGATGCCGGGTCTCCAGCGCGAGCGCAACATCCGCCGCGACGGTTCCGAGATGTGGGTCGACCTGGTGGACCGCGTGGTCACCTGGAACGGCGAGCCGGCGGTGCAGGTGACGTTGATGGACATCACCGACCGCGTGCAGTCGGAGCGCGAGTTGGAGGTGCAGGCGGCCAAGGTCATGGCCCTGGCCGAGGAAATCGACGCCGCGCGCGAGGAGGCGGAGAGGAACCGTCGCAAGGCCGAGGCCGCCAACGCCGCCAAGTCGCGCTTTCTGGCCGTGATGAGCCACGAGCTTCGCACGCCCATGACCGGAATCATGGGGGTGGTGGACCTGCTCCTGGGCTACGCGCCGCGCGGCGAGCAGCGGACGCTCCTGCGCACCTTGAAGGACTCGGCCGAAACGCTGCTGACCCTGCTGAACGACGTGCTCGACTTCTCCAAGATCGAAGCGGGGCAACTGCGACTGGAGTGCATCGACTTCGCCCCCTCCCGCGTCGTCGACGATGTGGTCCGGCTGTTCAGCGCCCGCGCCTCCGAAAAGGGGCTGGCACTCTCGACGCACCTGCCGGACGGCATCCCGACAGCGGTGCGCGGTGACCCGACGCGGCTCCGACAGGTGCTGTTCAACCTCGTCGGCAATGCCATCAAGTTCACCGAAAAGGGACGGATCGCCATCCGGCTGGGCTGCGAAACCGCCGATGGTGGCTTCACCTTCCGCTTCGAGGTTCAAGACACCGGCATCGGCCTCAGCGCCGGGCAGGTGGCGACCCTGTTCCGCCCCTTTACCCAGGCCGATGATTCCACCACCCGACGCTTTGGCGGCACCGGGCTGGGGCTGGCCATCTGCAAGCGGCTGGTGGAAGCGATGCGAGGAACCATCGACGTTACCAGCACCGTCGGCCAGGGCTCGTCTTTTTGGTTCACGGTAACGGTGGCCGCCGGCGACCCCGCCCGGGTCGAAACCGAAACCTCGACCACCGCCCCCCAAGCCACGGGTCACCCCTTGCGCATTCTGCTGGCCGAGGACAACGAGGTGAACCGCATGGTGATCTCGGCCATGCTCGCCCGCATGGGGCACACCGTCCACGGCGTGGGCGACGGCCGGCAGGCAGTGGCGGCGGTCGCGGCGGACGACTGGGACGTAGTGCTGATGGACATGCAGATGCCGGAGATGGACGGCAGCGAAGCCACCCGGCTCATCCGACGGATGCCGCCGCCGAAGGGCGAGGTGCCGATCGTGGCCTTGTCGGCCGATGCCTTGCCCGAGCACCGCGCCCACTACATGGCGGGCGGACTGGACGGTTTCCTGACCAAGCCGGTGGATTGGCATGATCTGGCCGAAACCGTACGCCGCTGTCAGAAAGGCGAAACTCCCGGAGTGTCCCCGACCCATCCGGCCGCCCCGGCGCAGACCGCCGATTTTCCACTGCTCGACCCCGACCGCCTCAACAACCTCAAGGAATCGATCGGCGAGGAAGCCCTTCTGGAGATGGTGGAAAAGCTGCCGCCGGAGTTCCTGAAGCGGCTGGACGCCCTGGCCGCCGCCGTTGCCGCGGGCGATCTTCACACCGCCAAGCGGGCCGCCCACCAGCTTCGCGGTCTCGCCGGCTCCTTCGCCGCCACCCGTGTCGAAGCGTATGCCCGGCAGATCGAGGAGAAAGCCATCGACATCGCCGCCGTGGCCGCCGAAACCGGCGGGCTGAAGGAGGCCAGCCGCGACACCCTGGCGGCGTTCCTGGCCCTGCGCGCAGCGGGCGATTGAAATAACCTTGCCTCGCGCGGTGGTTTGGTGTCCGTTAGCCGCGCCGCGTCCGCCGTGTCACCGCGACCGATAACCCAACGACCGGAAAGCCATGCCCACGCCCGCTTACGAAGATATTTCCGTCCTGGTGGTGGATGACGAAATGCTCATCCGCCAATTGCTGAAGCAGCTTCTGCGCCAGGCCGGTTTTTCCAGGATCGGCGAAGCCGAGGACGTGCCGCAGGCGTGGAAGGCGGTACTGACCCAGCAGCCCGACGTCATCGTCTGCGACATCGGCATGGAGCCCCAGAGCGGCATGGACTTCCTGCGCCAGCTCAAGGCTTCGCCCCGGCCTGAAATCCGCAACATCCCGCTGATCTTCCTGACCGTGCAGAGCGACCAGAACGTGGTGGTGGAGGCCATTTCCAACGGGGCGGCGGGTTACCTCTTGAAGCCGATCGCGCCCAAGTCCCTGCTGACGCGGATCGATCAGGCGCTGGGTCTACCCCCGCACAGGGCGTGATACGGGCGGCGTTTGAGCACTTCCATGATTTGCCGCCCGTATCCCCCTTCCGCACAGTGCTCCGCACCGTGCTGTCGGGTTTGAACCAAAGGTGGTTGATGGAAGCCATCAACCACCTTTGGTATGAGCCCCAAAAAGCCTCTCCCCCTTGTGGGAGAGGGGTAGAGGTGAGGGTGAGAGAGGCAGGTCGACGCGCCGATCGTCGCTTGCTTACCGCTCGACGCACAGCGCGATGCCCATGCCGCCGCCGATGCACAGGGTGGCAAGGCCCTTCTTGGCATCGCGTTTGCCCATTTCGTACAGCAACGTAACCAGCACGCGGGCTCCCGACGCGCCGATGGGATGGCCCAGGGCAATGGCGCCGCCGTTGACGTTCACCCTGGCCGGGTCCCAGCCCAGGTCCTTGTTGACGGCGCACGCCTGGGCGGCGAACGCCTCGTTGGCCTCGATCAGGTCGAGGTCGTCGACCTTCCAGCCGGCCTTTTCCAGCGCCTTGCGCGAGGCCGGAATGGGACCCGAGCCCATCAGCGCCGGATCGACCCCCGCCGTGGCCCACGACACGATGCGCGCCAGCGGGGTGATGCCGCGCCGGGCGGCGTTGTCGGCGGTCATCAGCACCAGCGCGGCGGCGCCGTCGTTGATGCCCGAGGCGTTGCCGGCGGTCACCGTGCCGTTCTTGTCGAACGCCGGCCGCAGCTTCTGCAAGGTTTCCAGCGTGGTGCCGAACTTCGGATGCTCGTCGGTGTCGACCACGGTGTCGCCCTTGCGGGACTTGACCGCGACCGGAACGATCTCGTCCTTGAAACGGCCGCCCTTGATGGCGGCTTCCGCCTTCTGCTGCGACGCCGCCGCGAACTCGTCCTGCTGCTCGCGGGTGATCTGCCACTCGCGCGCCACGTTCTCGGCGGTCACCCCCATGTGATAGCCCTGAAAGGCGTCCCACAGGCCGTCACGCAGCAGGGTGTCCACCATCTCGGCGGTGCCCATCTTGGTGCCGTTGCGCAGGTGCATGACGTGGGGGCTCTGGCTCATGCTTTCCTGGCCGCCGGCGACGACGATGTCGCTGTCCCCGACCTTGATGGCCTGGAAGCCGAGCGCCACCGTGCGCAGACCGGAGCCGCAGACCTGGTTGATGAGATACGCGGTCTTTTCCTGGGGAATGCCGGCGGCGATGGCGGCCTGACGGGCGGCGTTCTGGCCGGTGCCGGCGGTCAGCACCTGACCGAAGACCACTTCCGACACCTCGGCGGCATCGACCTTGGCACGGGACAGGGCTTCGCGGATGGCGATCTCGCCCAGCAGGTGGGCGGGCAGCGTGCTCAGACCCCCGTTAAAGGCACCGATGGGCGTACGAACGGCACCGGCGATAACGACTTCGGTCATGACTTATGCTCCTTTTGGGAACAGTTTTTGTGTTGGCGAGGGACGCACACCTTACGGTGGGTAGTATTATGATTCAAGGCGCCCGTCCGGCGCAACGTAGTGTCACCTAACGGTCATGTTCGCCCGAGAGCCAGGACGCGAGCGGTCGCCAGACTCCGCTTTCCGCCCCGGCACTGACCACCATGCCGATATGGCCCAACGCCGGGGTAAGAATTCGGGCGCCGGGAATGGAGGCCGGCAAGGCGCGGGCCGAGGCCGGCGGCACGATGCGGTCGCGCTCGGGGATGAGAGCGAGCGTCGGCACGACGATGCGCCGGGGGTCCACGGGCAGACCGCCGACGATCCAGTTGCCGAGGACGGTGTCGTTGCGGCCGTACCAGCCGGCAACGCAATCACGCGCCACCGCCGCCGGCAGGGTAATGCCGTCGTTGAGCCAATCCTCCAGCGCCACGAACGCCTCGGCCTGCGGCGAGGCGCTATCGAGCCGGCCGAACTGGCTGAACTTGCGCGCCACCAGAAGCGGGTCGAGGGCGGCGAACTGCGTCTGGATGACGTCCACCGGCATCTCGCCCCACATCTCCAGCGCCGGCCCGAACGGGGCGAGCAGCGTGGCGGCCCGGCGGGCCGTGGCGGCGTCCTCGGCATGGAAATCCCACGGAGTCGCCATGAGGACGAGGCTTTTCACCTCGCGCGGGCGGCGCTGGGCGAGTGCCGCGGCCAGAAGCCCGCCCATGCAGTAGCCGACCACATGGACCGGCCCGCCGGTCACCGCCATGGCCGCCTCCAGCGCCCGCTCCAGTCGCCCGGCAATGTAGTCGGTCAAGGTGAAGCGCCGCTCCAGCGGCCCCGGTGCGCCCCAATCCAGCAGCAGCGGCCGCACACCTTGGCCCGCCAACCAGCGCAAGAGCGAGCGCCGCGCCGACAGGTCCAGGATATAGGCGCGGTTGACCAGCGACGGCACGAACAGCGCCACCGGAGCCTCCGCGCCATGTCCTCCGGCATAGTCAAGCAGCCGGCTGCCGCCCTCGGCCCACACGACGGGCGGATCGGCCAGATCGCGGCGATAGGGGTGATGGCGATACGCTTCCAATCCGGCCAGCACGGCGTCCAGCCGGCGGCGCATCTCGCGATCGACGGCGCGGCGCAGAGCCTCAGTGTCGAGGGCGGCGGCTTCGGCGCGCAGGCGTGCCGCCCGGTCCCGCAGGTGGGGCTTCCAAGGCAGCGAGCCGTTCCTCAAGAACGGCAAGCCGGCGGGTGAGCTGAGCAAGGTCGCCATCACCACCGACAGATGCAGCGCCAGCGGGCGCGGCCCCTGGCGGGGACGGGGGGTCGACGGGGCGGTCATGAGCAGGGCCTTCGTAGGCCGGGCCAGGGCCGGGCGGCGGCGGGGCATAAGGGTGTGGCGGCCAAGGCGGATAGGACGCGCCGTAGCCGTAAGCGCTCCCCTGCCCCATATAAGGACAGGGACCGGGCGGGCGCGGGTTCCAGCCGCCGGGCATGCCGCCGCCGGCCGCCGCGAACGGCGCAAAGGCGTACATTCCCTGCCCCAGCATCTGGAGCAGGCGAGCCAAGGTATCGGCCATCTCGGGATCGGTGGTCACCGCCGCCCACTGGTCCTGCCAGAGTTCCAGATAGCGCCGGGCCAGCGACTCCAGAGACGGCACATCGGAGTCGTCGGTATCGGCCATAATGCCTAGTATAGTCGGCGCGGCACATACTTGAACAGCCCGCCCGACGCCGCTGCCGGATGATCCCGGTGCGGAAGGCGGTGCCGCGCCAGAATGCTTGCGCTCCCTTGCCGCTTTCGCGTACTTCTACCATCATGAGGGTTCGACGCGTCGTGTCCACTGCCTGAAAGCGACTCCAATGGCCGAGAAGAACGAAGCCCAGTCCGCCCTGATCACCATCAAGAAATACGCCAACCGGCGGCTTTATAACACGGCCACCAGCAGCTACGTGACACTTGACCATCTGTGCCAGATGGTCAAGGACGGTTTCGATTTTGTGGTCTACGACGCCAAGACCGGCGAAGACATCACCCGATCGGTACTGACGCAGATTATAGTCGAAGAAGAGAGCAAGGGCCAGAACATGCTGCCCATCGGCTTTCTGCGCCAGCTTATCGGCCTCTATGGCGACAACATGCAGTGGATGGTGCCGCGTTACCTGGAATATTCCATGTCTTCCTTCCAGCGGAACCAGGAACGTTTTCGCGATTATTTCCAGAACACACTGGGCGGCATGTTCCCGTTCGGCCACCAGTTCGAGGAAATGGGCAAGCAGAACCTCGCGATGTTCGAGCGGGCCATGCGCATGTTCACGCCGTTCGGCGAGGGCACAGAGATGCCGCACGGCAAACTCCACGATCCCGATCAGGCGTTGGAGGAGATGCAAAAGCGACTCGATGACCTGCAACGGCAAATCGCCGGCCTGAGCAAGACCAAGGGCGACGACGCGAAGAAGTGAGCGACCGTCGCCGTCCCGCCACCCTGGGCAGGCCGGCGACACCCCCGCCCCCTTCAATCGCCATAAATCTGCTGCTGTTCGTAGCCCTGCAAGCCGACGCGCTGGATCAGGTCGAGCTGGGTTTCCAGCCAATCGATATGCTCCTCGGTTTCATCGAGGATTTTCACCAGAATTTCGCGGCTCTCGTAATCGCGCACCTGCTCGCAATAGGCGATGGCTTCCTGAAGGTCGCTGCGGTTCTGCATCTCCAGGCCGAGATCGTTGGTCAGGATTTCCGGGACATCCTCGCCGATCCGCAGCTTCAGCAAGTCCTGAAGGTTGGGCAGCCCTTCCAGGAACAGCACCCGCTCGGTGAGGTAGTCGGCGTGCTTCATCTCGCCGATCGATTCCTCATAGACATGGTGAGCGATCCGCTTCAGACCCCAGTTTTTCAACATTCGGGCGTGGAGAAAGTACTGATTGATGGCGGTCAGCTCATTGGTCAAAATCCTGTTGAGATGCTGAATGACTGTTGGATCGCCCTTCATGATCTTCCTCCGATGTCGCCCGTTTCGTCCACCACCAACAGGGTAGACCAAACTGTCAAATTGGATCGGCTAAGCCGAAAGGAAAGACGGAACCAGCAAGGCCACCGGCAAACGGTTCAACAACCGCCCCACCGGCATCCGGCCGTCCGCCGGCAACGGGTGCGTCTGCCCGCCGAGAAGATCGGTCATCTCCTGGGCTTCAGGCATTTCGGGCAGCAGGAGCGTGGTGTCGGCCCAGGATTCCGCCGGCGGCAGCGGCACATCCGCCTCGGCCAGCAGCGGCGCCACCAACCGGGGGGCGACCACGAGCGCCGCCACCCCGCCCTGCCGCCGCAGGAAAGCCACCACCCGTCCGGCCTCGGCCCCCACCGCCTCCACCACGCCATAGTCGCCCACGGCAAACAGCGCCGGCTCGCGTTGGCGCAGGGCCAGCGTGCGGGCAATGACATGCTGCTTGATGCGCCCGTCGCGCCATGACCGGACAAGATCGTCCGTGTCCATGGGCGCCTCCAGGCTTTGGGATCGCGCCGGCCAGTCCACCGGCCGCCGGTTGTCGGGATCGACCAGCGACAGGTCCCAGAACTCGGTACCCTGGTAGAGGTCGGGCACGCCGGGCACGGTCAGCCGCAGCAGCGTCTGCGCCAAGCCGTTGACCGCCCCCACCACGGCGACCCGCCGGTGAAACTGGCGGAAGTCGGCCAGGAACGAGGCACCGCGCACCGGATCGAGGATGCCGCGCACGAACCGCTCCAGCGCGTCCTCGTAATCGGCGTTGGCGGCGGCCCAGGAGGAGCGGCGCTTGGCCTCGCGCACCGCCTTCAGCATGTAGGCGGCGATGCGGTCGGCATAGTCTTCCGGCAGGCCGCTTGCCCCGCCACCGGCTTTGCCACGATCGTCCAGCGGCCACGAGCCGACCAGGGTCTGGTAGAGGAAGTATTCGTCGTTGGCGTCCGGGGCCGGGCGCCCCTCGATCTCGCGCTTCTTGTAGCGGTTGACGCGCGACCAGCGCCGCGCATGGTGGGTCCAGACCTCGGCCATTTCGGTCAGCGCGTGGATGCGCACGCGGGTGTCTTCGCCGCGTTTGTGGTCGTGGGTGGCGGTGGACAGCAGCGCGAAGGGAAAACGCCGCAGCCGCTCCTGGTTCTGGGCATGAAACGCCGTGGGCGAGTTGCCGAAGTGCCCCGGCTCGCCGCCGACCTCGTTCAGCGAGATGAGACGGGCGTAGCGGTAGAACACCGTGTCCTCCAGCGACTTGGCCATCACCGGCCCGGTAATCTGCTGGAAGCGCAACGCGGTGGCCATCACGTCGGCGGGGCGATAGCCGCGCTGGCGGTTGCGGCCAAGGTCGGTGGACAAGGCGGCGTAGAGAAAATCGTAGATGGTGGTGTCCGGCGCGTCGGTGTGGCGGCGGGCGCGGCCGATCGCCCAGTCTAGGATGCGACGGTCGTCCTCGGCGATATGGCCCGGGGAGGTGTCGGGGCGGATATAGGTGCGGTAGACCGGGAACCACGCGATGACATCGGCCAGCGCCCGGCGCATGCTGGTCAGGGTGTAGTCGCGGGTGCTCCAGCTTTGCCCCGCCAGCCGGTGAAGTTCTCCCGCCACCACGTTCAACTCGGCCGCCAGACTGGTGCGCAGAATCTGGCGCTTGGCCTCGACCACCGCCGTCTCGTAATCGGTCGGCTCCTCGATGAAGCGGTGATAGGCCTCGGTGAAGGCGCCTTCGGCCGCCGTATCGACGAACAGCCCGCCGATGTGGTTCATGACGTCGTAGCCGGTGGTGCCCGATACCGGCCAGTCGGCGCGCAGGTGCTCGTGCGCCGCCAGAATCTTCTCGACCACCACGTAGAAGGGATGATCCAGGTGCAGTCCCGGCAGTTCCGTCACCCCCGCCTGGAGCGTCAGGTAGGCGGCGCGGTCCTGGAGCTTCTCGCAGTAGCCGATGGGGTCGAACAGGCCGTCGACGTGATCCAGCCGCACCCCCTGCAGCTTGCCCTCGCCAATGAGCCGGAACACGAGTTGGTGGGCCAGTTCGAACAGTTCGGGCCGCTCGATGGCCAAGCCGGCGAGATCGTTGACGTCGAAGAAGCGGCGGTAGTTGATCTCGTCCGACGCCACCCGCCAGAAGGCGGCGCGGTAGTGCTGTTCCTCCAGCAGGCGGTGCAGGTCGCGAAAGGTTTCGGGGCGGCCGGGGCGGCCGTTGAGCCGCTCCACCGCGCGCTGGATGGCGCGGGCCATCTCGGCGTCACCGGCGGCCAGGGTCGCCAGCTTCCCTTTCATCTCCTCGGCCTGCCGGCGCAGCACCGACTGACGCTGCACAGAGCGCCCGCCCATGCCGCCGGCCGCCGCCAGCGACACGAAGCCGGCGATGATCGGCGCCAGTTCCGCTCCCTTGTCGCCCAGCGCCTCCTGCACCGGGCGCAGGATGCGCGGGTAGTGGCGCACGGCGATGGGCAGGCGGTGAGCGTAATACCAGACGCTGAACGAACCGCGCTCGGCGTCGAAACGAAGTTCCAGCTCGCCGCGTTCCATCACGTCGCCGTACTGGTCGCCCAGGATGGGCAGCAGCACCTTGCCATGCAGCGCCGGTTCGGCCGGGTGCCAGTCGATGGCGAAGAAGGGGGCGTAGGGTGACGCCTGCCCCCATTCCAGCACGTCGAGCCACCAGACGTTGTCCGACCCGCCGACGCCCATGTGGTTGGGCACGAAGTCGAGGATCAGACCCAGGCCGTGCTCGTGCAGCGCCGCCACCATCGCCTCGAACGCGGCGGCGTCGCCGATCTCGCGGTTGAACTGGCTGTGGTCGATGATGTCGTAGCCGTGGGTCGAGCCCGAGCGCGCCTGGAGGAACGGCGAGGCGTAGATGTGACTGACGCCGAGCCGGGCGAAATAAGGCGCCAACCCGGCCGTCTGCTCGAAGGTGAAGTCCTTGGAGAATTGCAGCCGCACCGTGGCGCGCGGCACGGCGGGCGGGCCGGAGGCGGGGCCGGTCATGGCGTGCCCAACCCCGAGGAATGACTACCGATGTACGACAGGCCCCGCAAAGACGCTCTCCTCAGGCCGAGCCCGCCGAGGCCCGCCCTGAAAGAGCCGCCCCCGCCCGGAATTTAGCCGCCCCGTTCGGCGCGCACCGCGTCGATCAACCGGCGAAGGCCCTCGGCGTCGGCCAGCCTCTCCACCGGCACCGATGTCCTGCGGCGCCAGTTCGGGTGCTGGTCGGTGGTGCCCGGAAGATTGGGCTGTTCCAGCTCGCCAAGGGCGTCCTCGATCTGAATCATCAGGATGCGCCCCGGTGTCCTGGCGAGATAACGATGGACCCCGGCCACCAGTTCCCAGGAGAGTTCCGGCAACCCCTCCCACATCGGCGCATCCGGGCCGAGCAGGCCGGCGGCGATCAAGGCCTGCACCAACTGTTGCTTGTCGCGGTGACGGCCGTCCCAGTTCTCCTGACGGACTTCGGGCGTCGGGAACAGGCCCAATTGGTCGCGCCATTGCAGATCACGGCAGAACCAGAAGCCGCGGAACGTGGGCAGATCGTGGGTGGTGGCGGTCACCAGCGCCTCGGCCGGGTACGCCTCGGGCGGCAGGAACGCGCTATCCTTGCCGCGCTCGAAATACAGCACGCGGTAAGACAGGATGCCCACCGCCACCATCGCCGGGCGGAAGCCCTCGGGCACCGTGCCCAAATCCTCGCCGATGACCAGGCAACGGTTGCGCCGCGACTCCAGCGCGACGATGCGCAGCAGATCGTGCAGGGGATAGCGCACATAGGCACCGGGCGCCCCGGTATCGGGTATCCAGAAAAGGTGCTGCAACGCCATGGCGTGGTCGATGCGCACCGCGCCAGCGTGGCGCATGTTGGCGCGTAGCGAGTTGATAAAGGGCTGATACGCCGTCTCGACCAGCGCCACCGGCGACAAGGGCGCCAGTCCCCAGTTCTGGCCCGTCGGGCTGAACTGGTCGGGCGGCGCCCCCACCCCGGCACCCTGCACCAGCACCGACGGATTGGCCCAGGCCGCCGCCCCGCCGGGATGGTTGGCCACCGCCAGATCGCAGTACAGCCCCACCGCCATGCCGGCCTCGCGCGCGGCACGCGCCGCCGATTCCAGCTGGCTATCGGCCAGCCATTGCAGGTAGGCGAAGAAGCCGACGCGCTCGACATGCTTTTCGGCGAACGCCGCCACCTCGGCGCTGTCGGGGCGGCGGAACGGCTCCGGCCACTCCTGCCACGACCACTGGCCCGACGCGAAGAAATGTTCGTGCAGCGCGTCGAACAGGGCATGGCGCCGCAAGGGCTCGTCCCCCTGCTCGCAAAAGCCCTGGAACGCCTTGCCGCGCGCGGTGGGCCGCTTTCCCAAGTGCTTGGCGCGGAACCACTGGTATAGCCGCTCCAGCACCGGGCGCTTCAGGGCGTTGACGGCGGGATAATCGATCAGTTCGGCGTCCCGCGCGGCGGCCAGACGCTCGGCGAAGCCGGACTCGGCCACCATGGCCTGGGCCGGGGCGCACTCGACGAAATCGGGCACCGCCGGCACGTCGATATAAAGGATATTGAGGAACGAGCGGCTGGACGGCGAATAGGGACCGAAGTGATGGGGATCGGCGGGGAACAGGGCGTGCAGCGGATTGAGCCCGATCAAGGACGCCCCCTGCCCCGCCGCCACGCGGGCCAGCCGCGCCAGATCGCCGAAGTCGCCCACCCCCCAGTTGGCGTCGGAGCGGAGCGAGTACAACTGCACTCCCAGCCCCCAGCCCTGCCCCGCCGGCATCATCTCCTCGGGCTGGTAGCCACGCTCGGGCGCCACCACCAGGGACAGGGCCGCCTCGGTCCCATTCGCGGTCACCGTCAACCGGTGATAGCCCGGCGGCGGCGCGACCGGCAGCGGCAACAGGCGGCGACGGAACGCCTCGCCATCAAGCCGCCCCTCCTCGCCCGCTTCCAGGGCGGCGAGATCGGCGGCGCCGTCGTGGGCTGCCCCGCCCTCTTCTTCCAGCCGCCAGCGCACGGTGCCTTGAGTGTGTCCGGCCGGCAGCGACAGGGCCACCTGCGGCGGCTGGCCCTCGTCCACCACCAGCACCGGCGGCAGCAGGCGGCGCCACGTCCGCTCCTCCACCAGCCGCAGACTGGCCGCGGCCGCGGCGTCGGAACCGGCGTCCAGGCCCATGGCGGCGATCAGCCCGCGCTTGGTGTCGGCCGAGGTTTCGCGGCGGTTGCCCCAGATGTCCCAGTAGAAGGACTCGATGCCCACCAGCTCGGCGAGGCGGTCGAGGTCAGCCGTACCATGCATGCCCATCCCCTTCGCGGTGTTTCCCCAGACTGGACATTACGCCGCCCCGCCCCGGATTTGAACCTTCGCCGTGCCCCAAAGTTGTCACGCGACGTCTCCGACCGCGCCCATCATCGTTCGCAAAAAGGGGGTATGCTTCGGGCCGTAAAGCCAAGGCCCCGAAACCCTGGAAACACTCGGGCTGGATCGCGGGAGATCTTGATGCTGAAGAAGGTTTTTCTGGCCGTCCTCATGGCGGGCCTCGTCTCGGGCTGCTCCAACCTGTCGCGGCAGGAGCAGCGGACCCTTTCCGGCGGCGCCATTGGTGCTGCCGGCGGTGCCGCCATCAGCGCCATTGCCGGCGGCAACCTGCTGGTCGGCGGCCTGATCGGCGCCGCCGGCGGTGCGGCGGTAGGGGCGCTGACCAACACGGAAGTGAAGAAGTAGCGGCGGTTTTTTTCCGTAGAATCTCTCTCGGTGCGACTGGCGCGGCCTCCCGCAAGGGAGCCGCGTTTTTCTTTCATGCCAGCTTCAGAAAGTTCTGACCGCCGGTCAG